>JAFPGA010000228.1 GCA_017423085.1 Paludibacteraceae bacterium
CCAGTTCACCGTCCATAAGCAACACGTCATAACCCTTCGCTTTCGCGCGCTCGATATAGGTGTAGTGCGCATCCGGGTCGTTGGTATAGAGCAGCACGAGGTTACCGTCCTTATCGGTCTGCGCCTCTTTGACTTGCGCACTATATTCGTCCAGCGTTGCGTACTTGCCGTCGAGGTTCTTATAAAGCGCAAAACCTTTGGCTTTCTCATAGAACTTCTCGTCGGTCAGCATACCGAACTGGATAAATAGCTTGATATCATCCCATTTCTTGGCAAACTCATCCTTGTCGGCTTTATACAACTCTGCCAGTTTGTCAGCCACTTTCTTGGTGATATATCCGCTGATTTTCTTGACGTTATTGTCAGACTGCAGGTACGAACGGCTGACGTTGAGCGGTATATCCGGCGAGTCAATGACACCGTGGAGCAGCGTCAGATACTCCGGCACAATATTCTCCACCTCGTCAGTGACATAGACCTGATTGCAATAGAGCTGGATCTTGTTGCGGTGTACATCCAGATTGCTCTTGATCTTCGGGAAGTAGAGGATACCCGTGAGGTTGAACGGATAATCCACGTTGAGGTGAATATGGAACAGCGGTTCGTCCATCTGCATCGGATATAACTCGTGGTAGAACTTGTCGTAGTCTTCATCCTTCAGTTCACTCGGTTTACGTGTCCATGCCGGCGTGGTGTCGTTGATGATGTTATCCTCGTCCAGTTCCACCTGTTTACCGTCTTTCCATTCTTTCTTCTTGCCGAATGCAATCTCTACCGGTAGGAACTTACAGTATTTCTTCAGCAGTCCTTCGATGGTTGCATCTTCCAGATACTGTGCGAACTCATCATCTATGTGCAGCACGATATCCGTTCCGCGCTCGGCTTTGATGGTGTCTTCCATCGTGTACTCGGGATTTCCCTCGCACGACCAATGCACGGCTTTCGCATCCTCTTTGTAGGACTGCGAGAAAATCTCCACTTTCTTGCTCACCATGAAGGCGGAGTAGAAACCGAGGCCGAAATGACCGATGATGGCTTCCGCTTTGTCCTTGTACTGGTTGAGGAACTCTTCCGCGCCGGAGAAAGCAATCTGATTGATGTACTTATCCACTTCTTCTGCGGTCATTCCGATACCGTGGTCAGACACGGTGAGCGTCTTTTTGACCTTATCTATAGACACACGCACGCGAGTGTCACCCAGATCGCCTTTCACCTCGCCGACTGACGACAGTGTTTTCAGTTTCTGAGTTGCATCGACGGCATTGGAAATCAACTCACGAAGAAAAATCTCGTGGTCTGAATACAAAAATTTCTTGATAACGGGGAAGATATTATCACTCGTAACCCCAATATTTCCTTTACTCATATCGTTTTGTTATTAAAAATCTTACAGTATCACGGTCTTACATGCCGTAAGCCGGTCACGAAGTATTCCTCAATTTCCGTGCCAACCCTCCATCTCTGCCAAAATGTCAGTCCACCACCCACCTGTTAATGTTCAGCAACCAAAACAAAAAACAAAAAAAGTTATACTTTTCCTTGCACATTTCCCAAAAAAGCAGTATCTTTGTACCCGATTTTATACAGACGAGCAATCATTATCGCGCTTCATGAAATACGTTCTCATGCTTCTATTGGCAGTACTACCTGCCCTCCTGTTAGGATTATACATATGGCTCCGAGACCCGAAAAAAGAGCCTGTTTTACAACTGCTCAAAGCGGCCGGAATGGGCATGGCGGTTTGTATTCCGGTGGCGTTTATTGAAGTTGGTATATCTTGGTTGCTATTCGGTTTCGATGGCAGTCCCACGACCCTAATCGGTACTACCACACAGGCTTTTTTTGTTGCCGCACTCCCCGAAGAACTGGCAAAACTGTTTGTGGTATGGGTGGTGCTGTATAAGAACCCTTATTTCGATGAGCACTTCGACGGCATCGTCTATGCCGTGTTCGTCGGTTTGGGTTTTGCACTGGTGGAGAATATATCCTATATATTTCAGAACGAAGAAACATGGCTGACAGTCGGCATCGGCCGCGCACTGCTCTCCGTTCCGGGGCACTATGCTTTTGCCGTTATAATGGGCTATTTCTATTCGGTGTATCATTTTGTAAATCACTCAAAATCAATAGCAGCATGCATTCTGCTTGTTCCTTTTGTAGTGCATGGCATCTACGATGCACTCGCCATGAGCGGAGCAGTCAGTCCCGTTGTCGGAGGATTGAGTTTTCTCGTACTCATCTATTTCTGTATCAAACTGCACGCGGTTGCCGAATCCAGACTGAAAGCACTAATTGACAAAGACAGACAAACTACAAAAAACGATTTTCTATAAAAAAATTTGCATATTTGCAAAAAAAGCAGTACCTTTGTCGCCGTTTTTGTCGAGAGGCTCGACACCCGCTTATCCATTCGGCATATTATGAACGAATTTTTAGAGAAAGAAGAAGAGATATTGCGCATGCTCAAGACCGTTTTCGACCCGGAAATTCCGGTGAATGTATATGATTTAGGGTTGATTTACGGCATTGAGTTGAAACCTGATAATGTCTGCGAGATCACGATGACGCTCACTGCCCCTTCGTGCCCCGCCGGCGATTTTATTGTGGAGGATATCCAACAGAAAGTCGGATCGGTAGAAGGGATCAAAGATGTAAACGTCAATCTCGTCTTCGAACCGGAGTGGACGAAAGACATGATGTCCGAAGAAGCAAAATTGGAACTTGGGTTCCTGTAATTGATAATTGGTTAATTATGATATATTTTTTATCAGACGCTCATTTAGGCAGTCTGGCTATCGACAGAGGCTGGGCACACCAGAAGAAACTCATCAACATGCTGGAAGAGATGAGTAAAGATGCCGTGTCAATTTATATGCTCGGCGATATGTTCGATTTCTGGTTTGAGTATTTCATTCACGACAAAAGCAAACGTCAGTACTCTCCGTTCTGCAAAGAACTTCGAAAACTGACAAAGAAAGGTATTCACGTGCATATGTTCACCGGTAATCATGACCTGTGGACGTTTGGCGGTTTGGAGCAGTTGACCGGCGCGGAAGTCCACTACGAGCCCTGCACCATTCAGCGCTACGGCAAATCGCTGTATCTGGCACACGGTGATGGCATATTGCCCAGTAATTGGAAGAGTTATTATCCGGCTCGGGTACGCAATAAAATCAACCATTTTATTTTCCTGCGCAAGATTTTCAATTCTCCTCTGTTGCAATTGGCTTTCCGCTGCCTTCCGCCGAGTTGGGGTAACTTTTTCGGATACCACTGGGCGAAGAAAAGCCGGCTGAAAGAGATTGCTCATCCCTGTACGTACAAAGGCGAGAACAAAGAAGAGCTCGTATTGTTCGCCAAAGAGCAGGAGAAACAAGGCAACCACCGCGACTACTATATTTTCGGTCACCGGCATATCGAACTGGATCTGCAGATTACCGATAACAGCCGTGTTGTGCTGTTAGGTGACTGCTTCCAGCAGTGGACCTACGCCAAACTGGATAAGCACGGAAAGCTGACGATGCACAATTACGAACCTTCAGAAATCAGCAATCAGTAACCGGATGCATACAAGAGAAGAGCAATTACAGGCATTCGGGCGTCTGCTGGATATTATGGACGACCTGCGGGAGAAATGTCCGTGGGACCGCAAACAGACGTTTGACAGTCTGCGCCAGAACACCATCGAGGAGACGTATGAATTGGCAACCGCCATCAGCCGTCACGACATGAACGAGATCAGTAAAGAGCTCGGTGATGTACTGCTGCACGTCGTTTTCTATGCCAAGATGGGGTCCGAAACAAACGATTTTGATATCGCAGATGTATGCAACCGACTTTGCGACAAGCTCGTTTTCCGTCACCCGCATGTCTATGGCGAAGCTGCCGCACAAAACGCAGAGGAAGTGAGCAAGTTGTGGGAACAAGTGAAACTGAAAGAGAAGGGCGGCAACAAAACCGTGTTAGGCGGCATTCCGGACGGTTTACCAAGTCTCGTCAAAGCGTATCGCATACAGGACAAAGTGGCGAATGTGGGCTTCGATTGGGAGAAACGCGAAGACGTGTGGGCAAAAGTCAAAGAAGAGATTGCTGAATTTGAAGCCGACCCCTCCGAAGCCGAATTAGGAGACATCCTCTTTGCGCTCATCAATGCGGCACGGCTCTATAAGCTCAAACCCGACAATGCACTGGAGCAGACCAACCTCAAGTTCATTCGCCGGTTCAACTACATAGAAGAAAAAGCGAAGGAGCAGGGAAAAGAGTTGAAGGACATGACGCTTGCAGAGATGGACGCACTTTGGGATGAAGCTAAAGCAATCGAAAGAAAAAAAGCTGAAAGCTGATTTCTGACAGCTGACAGCTCTTTTGTGCGGCATAAAAGACTCGAACTTTCACTCCTCTCGGAACCAGATCCTAAGTCTGGCGCGTCTACCAATTCCGCCAATGCCGCTCGCCATTGACCATTTGGTCATTTACCATGTACCATTTGGAAAGCGGGTGCAAAGGTAGTACTTTTTTTTGGAATATGCAAGTAAATTCGCAAACTTTTTATCATATTTTGCCAAATGGCATTAAAATCGTCCACCGCCGGACGCCTTCTCCTGTAGCCTATGTCGGGGTGATGGTCGGTGCCGGCACGCGGGATGAAGCACCCGAAGAAAACGGCATGGCGCACTACATCGAGCACTGTGTTTTCAAAGGCACAGCGCACCATTCGGCGCGACAAATCATCCATGCTATCGAAGGTGTGGGCGGTGAAATCAACGCCTATACGACCAAAGAAGAGACTACGTTCTATGCCGCTACGCTGTGCGAACACGTACAACTGACACTACATCTGATTGCGGAGATGATTTTAGAGCCGGCTTTCAAAAAAGAAGAGACGGACAAGGAGCGCATGGTGATATTGGACGAGATAGAGAGTTACAACGATCAGCCGAGCGAACTGATATACGATGATTTTGAGAGTCTTGTGTTTGCCGGAAGCCCGTTGGCGCAGCCGATATTGGGCACCAGGAAAACACTTAAACATATCTCTTCCAAACCGGAGTACGCGAAGAACTGGATGCGGCGCAACTACACACCGGAGCGAATGGTGGTGTTCTGCCAGGGAAACGTCAAACCGGAACGACTGTTCCGATTGGCGGAGAAGGAGTTCGGCGGACTCGAAAACGTCATCACACTCGATAATCCCTCGAAAACGGTGCGAGAATGGACCGAAAACGGTGCGACAACGGACCGACAAGCCTGTTACAAAAAACACACGCATCAAGTGCACGCCATGTTAGGCGGCATAACCTACCCCATCGGACATGAGAACCAGTTGGGTATGTTCTTGCTCAACAATATCTTAGGCGGCGGCAGCCTGAACAGCCGTTTGAATCTGAGTCTGCGGGAAGCAAAAGGTTTGGTTTATACCGTCGAATCGACCTACACACCGCTGAGCGACACCGGATATTGGTGCGTATATTGGGCATGCGATCCGGAAGATTACAGTTTGAGCAACTCATTGGTCCGCAAGGAGTTAGACAAACTCATGGACTCGCCATTATCGGAAGCGGCACTGCGCGGCGCGCAGACACAATTACGCGGACAATTGGCTATTTCTGCGCAGAATCAGGAGAACAGCGCGCTGGCGATGGCAAAATCAGTACTGTACCGCGGCTATGCGCCGGAATGGCAGGAGACAATGCAAAAAATAGAACAAATCAGTGCCCTGCATCTGCAACAAATTGCACAAGAATGTCTTGCACCTTCAAACACTTACATTTTGACATACGAATAGGCTCAAAAATGTCAAAAATGTAAGGAAATCATTTCAAAATGCATAATTTTTGCATTTTTCTTCCATTTTATTTGGTCATATAAAAAAAAAGTCGTACCTTTGCGTGATTTTTCGTATTTGCGCGTACGCGTATCCTTATTAATATGCGTGTGTATATAGTAGGAATCGAAAGCAATTTATAATAAAAACAATAACAAACAATGAAGAAGATTTTTACACTTTTGTTTCTTGTTGCGTTGAGTTTAGGTATCTACGCTGACCAACAAGTAAGCGGCGTGGTTCTTTACGAGAATGGCGAGCCGGTAGTCGGTGCAACCATTCAGGCGAAAGACGACACGCATGGTACAATCTCGGATTACGACGGTAAATTCGAGATGAGCGTACCGGAGTCTGTGAAGACACTGGTCGTAAAATTTATGGGTATGGCTACTCAGGAAGTAGCAGCCGGCAAAAACCTGCGCATTGTGATGCAGGAGAATGCTGAAATTATTCAAGAGGTTGTTGTTACCGGTTTCGGTAACGTCAGCAAAGGTTCTTATGCCGGTTCGGCACAAGCTGTAAAAGCGGAGGACATCGAGAAGAAGAATCCGTCAGAAATTTCAAAGGCATTGGCCGGTGAGGTTGCCGGTGTACAGGTTATTAACGGTAGCGGCCAGCCGGGAACCAACGCGACCATCCGTATCCGCGGTATCGGTTCGTTGAACGGTAGTTCGGCTCCTTTGTACGTTGTCGATGGTGTAACCTATGACGGTGACATCTCGTCCATCGATCCGGGTGATATCGCCAGCACCACTATTCTGAAAGACGCAACCGCAACGTCGTTGTACGGTGCGCGCGGTGCAAACGGTGTTATCGTGATCACCACCAAAAAGGGTACTTCGGGTGACGAAGGTCATATTGATGTAGATGTGAAGTACGGTGCCAACATGCGTTTGCTGCCGCTGTACGACGTCATCACCTCTCCGGAAGAATATGTTGGACTGGCTTGGTTGAGTATCTACAATGCATATCACATTGAGAAAGGCAACAAAGCAGCAGATGCCGCAAAATCTGCAGGTATAGACTTATTCAGTCCGAGTGGTATTCCTGCAGGCTATAACTTATGGCAAGCACAAGGGAAAAACCTGATTGACTACGATATCGCCAGCAATAAATTGAAAGCTTATGGTTTTGATACCCGTATTCCTCGTGCTGCCGGTTACGAGAATCTGGAGTCTTGGCGCGATGCTATCTTCCGCATCGGTCAAAAACTGGATGCTAACGTAAAGATTCACGGTGGTACAGAGAAAGTAAAATATTTCACTTCGTTTGGTTATTTGAAAGATGAAGGTTACTACCAGGCATCCGACTTCAACCGTTTCTCTGTTCGTTCGAACGTAGATTTTGAGCCGAAGAAATGGTTAAAGGGTAATGTCAATCTGGCTTACACTTACTACACGATGAACAATCCGGATCAGGATGGTGATGGTGCAATGAATAACGGTTTCTACTATGTAAACGCTATTCCTTCTATCTATCCCGTTTATTTGCGTGACGAAACCGGTAATATACCTATTGACCCGCGTACCGGTCAGTTGACTTATGACTACGGTAACGAATTAGGTCGTTCCTTCGGTCTGGGTATCAACCCTGCCGGTTCGCTCCGTTTGGACAAAGAGAACCGAGTTCAACATGAGGTGGATGCCAAGACATCGTTGGAGTTCAAACTGTACAAGGGTTTGAAATTTACTGTCAATGCCGGCTTGCACTACTATAGCAACCGTTATTCACAGTTGACCAACCCGTACTACGGCGATGCAGAGGGTATCGGTCGTATTCTGCAACAGAACACGAACCTCTTCACCGTTTCGGCACAAGAGATGTTGGAGTACAACGGTACGTTCGGCGACCACACCGTTCGCGTGATGGCCGGTCATGAGAACTATCTCTACTTGGTTAATCAAGCATACGGATACAAATCGTATCTGGCAGATGGTGGTAGTCTTGAGTTGAGTAATGCAATCAAAATGAACGCTGTAGAAGGCAACTCCAGCCGTTTTGCGCTGGATGCTTATTTTGCAACGGCGATGTACACCTACAAAGAGCGTTACACCATCACTGCCAACTATCGTGCAGACGGTAGCTCACGCTACGCGAAGGGTCACCGTTGGGGTCACTTCGGTTCGATTGGTGCCGCTTGGACCTTCACCAACGAAGACTTTATTGAAAACTCGGATGCAAAAGACTGGCTCAAAGACGGTAAGTTGCGTTTGAGCTGGGGTGTGCTGGGTAACCAAATCAACTCGCTCTACAGTTATACCAATATGTACGGTATCGTTAACTCCAACGACCGCATCGGTTTTATTGAAGGCAGTCTGGGTAATTCGGAAATCACATGGGAGCGTTCAAACACGGTGGATCTTGGTCTCGAGTTGTCAATTAGCAAGTATTTGGATATCGAGTTTGACTATTTCTACAAGCTGACAGACAACATGCTCTTCAGCCAAATCATGGCTCCGTCCACCGCCAAAGGTAGCATTCCGACCAATGACGCGAAGATGGTGAACCAGGGTGTTGAGTTCATGTTGAAAGCACATGCAATCGATACGCGAAACATCAAGTTGGACATTATGCTCAACGGAGCACATTACACCAACTATATGCTTCAGATGCCGGAAGACTATCCCGGTCACCGTATGACAATGAACGGTGCAATGTCAGTCGGTCACTCGCTGTACGATCACTATAACGTAGAGTACTTAGGCGTGGACGACAAGGGTAACTCTTTGTTCGAGGCATACTATGACACCCGTTACGGAGCCTACATGGCAGACAAAGGAAACAATGAGTACAACTACATCACTTCGTTGCACCAATGGATCCTGGATCAAAAGAATGCCGGTGTAGATAACCCCGAGCAATACCTTGCTACCACTACCACCAACGACTTGACGACTGCAACCAGCAAGTATCTGAACAAATCGTACCTGCCGACGCTGTCCGGTGGTATCGGATTTGATTTGGAGGTTTACGGTGTGACGCTGTCTGCCACCTGCTCGTACCAACTTGGCGGTTACGGATATGACTACACCTATATGGCGTTGATGTCCAACGAGCAAGTAGGTAGCCACAACTGGCACGTAGATATCCGCAATTCATGGTCTGAGTTGAATCCGGACTCCAATATTCCTCGCCTTTCGAACGGTGCCGGAGAGTATGACCAATATGCAGGAGCTGCTACTTCCCGCTACTTGACGAGCAACTCGTACTTGAGTTTGAACAACGTACAGCTGGGTTATAACTTCCCCAAGAAATGGATTGAGAAAATCAAGTTGAACAAGCTCAACCTCTATGTATCGGCAAATAACTTGGCTATTGCTACAGCACGTCGCGGTTACAACCCGATGACTTCGTTCACCGGTTCGTCCGACACGCACGCATATAGCCCGCTGTCAACCATCATGGGTGGTGTTAAGTTCTCGTTCTAAACCAAAACTATAGAAAGGATTACGATTATGAAAAAAACAGTTTATATACTATCATTGGTTGTATCGGCGCTGATTCTGAACAGCTGTGCCGATAGTTACCTGAATCAGGAACCGGGAGGCTCATCCATCACGGAGGATCAATACAAAAAGATGGACAATATCATCGAAGGAACCGTAAACGGTGCTTACACCCTGCTCTACCCCTTCGGAGGAGATCATGATGCCTTTGGCAAACGAGCCATTGACATGTACGGAGACATGCTCTGCGGTGATATGGCTATGCGTACCCGAAACTACGGTTGGTTCGACACGGATGAGCAAGGCCAAACCTACACCCGTCGCGCTTATTTCTGGGCATTCTACTATGGTATTATCCGTCACTGTAACCTCACTATCAACCTGATAGACAAGGCAGGACATCCGTCTCTTACGGTTGATACCGACACATTGTCCGAAGATGCATACTACAATGGTTCATATTACGCACAGATGTTAGCCCTGCGCGGATGGGCATATGCCGGTTTGAGCCGTTATTTCTTGAAAGAGGGTGAGATTGAAACCGGACTGGCATTCCCTATCTACACAGAGGAAGATACCAAGACGGATACCGTTAACGGACACGAGCGTGCCACTGCTGCGGATGTTTATCTTCGTATAGAAGAAGATCTGACTACCTCGTTGGCGTATTTCCAGAAATATCCTGTAGAGCGCGAAAACAAGATAGAGATGTGTGCCGATATTGTACGCGTTCTGTTGGCATACTCGTATCTCAACAAACATGACAACGTCAATGCACTGAAGTATGCGACAGAAGCTATTGACAGCATGTCTTACACTTTGCTGCCGCAAGCAGAGGTGCTCACTACCGGATTTAACAATATCGGTAGCAACAACTGGATTTGGGGTAAAGACGTAACCGTTGAGAACACCACTTCGCTGGCATCTTTCTTTGGTCAGTGTGACATCTACTCCTACAGTTATGCTGCAGCCGGTGATATCAAGGGTATTGATATGAACTTGTACGACAGCATCCAGGCATGGGATATCCGTAAAGGATGGTGGAACAAGTACTACGAAAAGATTAAAGATAAGAACTCGAAGACCGCAGACCGCTATCGTTTTGCTCCGGACGGCAAATTCTATTCTGCCACCAGCAAAGAGATTATGGGTGACCGCGATTGGTTGAGCGATGATGTATATATGCGTGCCGAGGTGCCTTACCTGATTGCTGCTGAAGCTGCTGCCCGCAACAACGACCTCACTACGGCCAAGAACTACCTGTTCGCTATCACCGATTTGCGTGTAATAACCGGTCAAACTGCGGCTTATCAAGCATGGCAGGATGGTCTGGTCTCCAAAGAGGACGTTCTGCAAGCTATCCGCCACAACTGGCGAGTAGAACTGTGGGGAGAAGGCTACGGATTACAGACCTTCCGTCGATATGGCGAGGTGGTCAAATTGGGTGATAACCATCGTCGTAGCAAGAAAGAAATTGATCCGACTACCGAACGTGTATTTACGTTTGAGTTACCGACATCTGAGTTCTACTACAACCCCGCTCTTCGTCAGGAAAATGCATCGGGTGCCAATGTTCTCAGAAGACAATATTAATTAATAGCATATTTATTAACTACTTAAATTAAAAAAGTATGAAAAAGTATCTTTTATTTGCAATCGCAACTGTAGCAGTTGTGTTTGCCGGATGTAATCCTCCCAGCACCGAAAACACGAACAGCATCAAAGTAAAACATGCTGCACGTGAGATTGCTATCGGAGACGAAATCAAAGTTGACGTTATTGTTAACCCTGCTGATGCAAAACTGACTTATTCCAGTAGCGATCCTGAGGTTGCTTCCGTAACCAGTTTCGGTATTATCAACGGTCACGCAGAAGGAAGTGCCACCATTGTTGTTGAGGCAGAAGGAATTGGCAAAGACAGTATGACCATATACGTACTTGATGCGAGCGAGATGTTTGCTCTCGGTGGTATGGAAATTTGGAATTGGGATCAAACAGTAACGTATCGTGAGGACTCTCTTGTTCTTACGCTTATTGCTACAGGAGAAAAGTACAACGTTCACTGTAAAGCATGCCCTGCAATGTTCTTTGTATGGGATAACAACCAAACATTCAACGGTCAAAGACTTGCCGGAGTAGGATACTGGTCTGCAGTAACGGAAGTACCTATCCATTTCATTGATGACAACAACTTCTTAGATGGTAAATATAATGGTTATCCTATCGGCTATGATTATTTAATTATCAGCAAAGACGCAACCAAAGATAGTCTGAACATGGTTCAACCGGGTCGTATTCTGGATGTAAATAAATGGGCTGATTTCTTGGATGAGAATGATACTACCCTGAGCTTGAGTGATTGTGTGGCAGGTCCGGAGTTTACCTATATTAATTGGGCAGATTACGACAATATCCATTATTCTTATCAAGCATTCTTGGGTGAAGGTATTCTTGCAACAGATGATAGTCTCGGAATACAATACCGTATTAACGTAGGTTGGTTGCACCGCATTGGCTACTATGGACTTGATGCAAAAATTGTAGGCGACAACGTAGAAATTGTACGTCCTGCAAAAGAGGCTATTGAGACTGTTTACTATGAGAAATGGGATGTCGAAGATAGTGAAGACAGTAGAGAGGCTGCATACAAGTTCTTTGAGACGATTGCAGGTCCTCGCATGAAGGTATGTCCTGAGTTGAACAAAGAGTTCAAGGTGGACAATCGCTTATACAAGAAATAGTCTATTTAATAAAAAAAACAAAAAAATCCTGCATACATTTGCGTATGTGGGATTTTTTTTGTACCTTTGCAGCCTAAATTGGAAAATTATACGCTTATGAAAAGGTATATAGTATGTTTAGTCGCTGCTGTAGTAAGCAGCATAAGTGCATGGGCTGTTGTTGCCTCTCCCGAACCGTTTGAGTACACTCGTCCTGACGGAACCAAGGTAATGGCCCGTATCTACGGTGACGAGTTTCACTCGTTCATCGAGTCTTTGGATGGCGAATTATTATCCGGCAGCCGTGATGCAGAGGTGCTTGAAGCCGCCGCTGCCATGCGTCGTGCCCGTCGCATCAGTCAAGCAGCAGGATATACTTCCTATCCCACCACCGGTTCTCCCCGCAGTTTGGTACTGCTGGTCGGTTTCTCGGACTTGGACTTTGCACAATCAAGACAGGCATTTCAAGACCTCTTGACCAAATCGGGATACAATTACAATGGTGCCACCGGTTCCTGCCGTGACTACTACATTGCTTCTTCTGACAGCTTGTTCTCTCCGCAGTTCGATTGCTACGGCCCGTACAAACTGAGCAATACCATGGAGTACTATGGCGGTAATAATGGAGACAACCATAGTGTACATGCAGCAGATATGGTTGCAGAAGCATGTCAAATGGCACATGATGCAGGAGTGAACTTCAAGGACTACGACGTCAATAATGACGGTATTCTGGACAATGTGTTCATTTTCTATGCCGGTCATAACGAAGCAGAAGGCGGTGGAGAGAAAACCATATGGCCGCATCAAAGTAACATATTTCAAAAGAGCATCCGCTTGGATGGCGTGCTGCTCGCTTCCTACGCATGTACATCGGAGTACAAAGGAAGTAACGGCAATGTACGTTGTGGCGTGGGTACGTTCTGCCATGAGTTCGGTCATGTCATCGGCCAACCGGACTTCTATGACACGGACTACAAGTATTATTCTGTCAGCAACTGGGACATCATGTGTTCCGGTAGCTACAACAACGGCGGTAACACACCTCCTACTTTTTCCGCATACGAGCGTATGTTCGAAGGATGGCTGACCCCCAAGCAGCTGGAGTTGCCCGGTCAATACACCCTCACCGACATCCCCTTCCATAAAGAGGCATTCCTCATTGCTGCTGGCACACATAACTTATCCGGTAGTTCTCCCGACCCAAGTGAGTTCTTCTTGCTGGACTATCGTAGCGGAGCGAATGGCTGGGATGCCGCACTGCCAGGCAACGGTATGATTGTTTGGCATATTGACTTTAGTGCCTCGGCATGGCGCAACAATACGCCCAACAATGGTCCTACTTTGATGCGCATGCACATGGAAGAAGCCAACGGTATCGGTTGGAAAAAACGCTCCAATGGAGAATACGGACGCAGTTCCGACCCGTACCCGGGATCATTCAATGTAACAACATTCACTCCGACTCTTCATAATGGAACTATACTGGAGCAACCGATATTTGACATATACGAGAAGAACGGTTTCGTCAATTTCACATACATCAGCACTGGTACTGCTTCCCTGAAAATGAGCGAGCAAGAAATGGAATTGACCACGTCAATGAGCGACAAAAAAGTCATCGTCGACTGGGAAGCCAAATCGTTTGAAGTATTAGGTGTAGGGCTGGATCCGAATCAACCTATCCAACTTGAGTCCAGTGTCTCTACCTTTACGCTCTATGCCGGTGATGAAGCTCCGGATGTAAAAAGCAGCGAATGGCAACAATATCTCACACTGTACGCCAATGCAGATTCTACCATACAACAGCGCGTGTGGGTTAATTTCCGCCCCGCCAAAAAGAACTGCGTGGCAACCAGTGCATACATATCCGTTTCCTCTGCCGGTACTGCACGATCCTCTATGTCGCTGATCGGTCATTCTCCGCGTCCTACCTATGTAACGACGCCCGAGACCTTAAGCTCTATAGACATCACGCCGTACTCATTTACAGCCAGATGGAAAAATGTGGAAGACGCTGAGCGCTACTATCTAACACTGTACCAGATAGAAGATGGAGAAACTGTCTTTGAGCAAAGTTTTGAAGATTTTGATGATTCGGATAAGATTCGCAAAGCCGGCTGGAAGAGTAATACCACTCTGACCACTACATCTGCTAAAGCGGATGGCGCGCGCGCACTGTATTTTAAGAACCACGGTGACCAGATTACCTCGGAGACATATCCTACTCCTATTACGAAATTGTGTTTCTGGTACAACGCATTCACCTCATCTATAGACACTATTGGTGTACTGGAATTGGAAGCGTTTGATGGCGAAGATTGGCAATTGGTATTACAAGAAATCGTAACCAATAAAGCCAAGAAAATAACTGCAACCTATGAGTTTAACCAAGAACTCAACTATCGCGCATTCCGTCTCACTTGGATGGATAATGGCGGTTCAGGAATGGCGTTAGATGCCTTTAAAGCCACCGCAGCAGAAAACATCATCTATCTATACAAAGGAAATGAATTGGCTCTTGATCCTTTCAAAAATAAAACTCCCTCATACACCTTCAGTCAACTAAGTCCTGAAAATACCTATTACTATCAAGTACAATGTACCGATTTGGACAAAGGTTGCGAAGAACACTTGACTGAGTTGTCTGAGCCGATAAAAGTAACTACCCTTGCCGGTCAGCCGATAGACAGCAAGCAGCTGACGCTGGCAGTTGACAGCATCAACTACAATCCGGCACAACATGCTATCTATCTTCTTGAACCCAAAGCGGGCGATTACCTGTATTTCTATAATGCAGCAGGTCGAATGGTATATAGCGTACCTGTCTCTGAAAACGTATGCATCTATGCATTGCAGTTAAACAGGTTCCGTACCGGAGAAGTATATATGGTACAACACGCTACCAGTGGTGCATTGGGACGTAAAAACAAGTGGTTGAAGTTCATTTATTAAAACCACACCATTTTACCCCACATTTTTCTTAAATTGTTAAAAACTCGCACAATTGATTGAAATTGTGTGAGTTTTATTATATCCATACTTGTGGAAAATATGTTAATAAAATAATTAATAAATTTTTTTGTGGGGAAATGTGGTGAATATGGATTTTTTTTTGTATCTTTGCAGCGATTTTCAATAATAAGTGGAGAATTATGCAAACATTCATTGGAAATATTGAAGCAAGGTTGGACGAAAAGGGACGCATTTTCGTACCGGCTGCATATCGTAAGATTCTGGCTGAAGCGGAGTCGAAACGTATTGTGATGCGTCGTGACACAGACAATGAATGTCTGATGTTTTACCCTGAGCATATATGGAATGAGAAAGTGGAGCAAATGCGTCAAGTGCTCGACGAGTGGGATCCGGAAGATCAACTCATTCTGATGCAGTTCATGGCCGATGCAGAGTATCTGGAGATGGACGGTCAAGGCCGCGTGTTACTACAGAAAAAGAACCTGGAGACCATTGGAGCGCAGCAAGACGTGCTGTTTGTGGGCATGCTGAACCGCTTTGCGCTTTGGGCACCGGAGACGTTCAATGCTAAAAAGCTGAATCAGAGTGAGTTAGCAGCACG
>JAFPGA010000229.1 GCA_017423085.1 Paludibacteraceae bacterium
AAAGAGGCGGTACCGCGTTCGATGAAACTGGATATCAACAGCACGCAGATCATTGACATATACAGCGCCAAGTTGGACTTCCAAACCAAGTTCTGGGAGACAGGTATGATCGAGTGCGGAGTCAAGTACGGTTTGTCGTCCACCAACAACGCTATGCGCACCGACTCGACCGTCAACGGTACGCTTCTGCCGACCGACACCAGCGCTTTCCGTTATGACGAACACGTCGCTGCGGCGTATATATCTGTAGGTAAGCAGTTTGGCGAACACTGGTCAGTCAAACTCGGTCTGCGCGGTGAATATACCTTCAGTAACGGTAACTGGCTCAGTGCCGACTCTGTTACACGCAGGTCTTATTTTAATCCGTTTCCGACAGCCTACGTGGGCTATACTTCTTCGCCGCTGGGCAAATTGCAGCAGCCGATTGCAGTCAGTGCCAGTTACACCCGTCGCATCAAACGACCGAGTTACTGGATGCTGAATCCGTTCGTGACCTACGTCGATGCGTATAGTTATCAGGAAGGAAACACCGAACTCACACCGGAGTTTAATAACGATGTGGAACTGCATTTCTCGTGGACGCAGTACCTCAATATCACCTTCAACTTCGCCCACACGCAGGATATGTTCTCGCAGAAAGTGACCATTCTGCCGAACGGCATGGGGGCTATCAAATGGAGCAATTTCGGTACTTGTACTACGCACGGTGCCAATATATCCCTTACCGAACTGCCGATTGTTCCCAAGTATGTCACCGCGGAAGACGGCACCCGCTCCATGCAAGGCGCATGGTTGGCGCTCACCGTCAATGCCGGCTGGCTGCATTTTATCAACAAATCCTACGAGAAACAAGCCGACGGCAGTCCTGTCTATGAGAACCGCAATCATTACGGCTACGTCAACGGAACGCTCTCTGCGTACTTGCCCAAGGATTGGATCATGACGCTGGACGGTAACTGGTCGTCGCCCATGACCACGGGTTATGACCGACAGGGTAGTATGTATTTCCTTAGTTTCGGCGTGCGTAAGATGTATATGCAGAAAGGTCTTATCTTCAACCTCAACGTGCAGGATCTTGCCCGTTCGCTTGTGTTGGAGTCCACCAGCGAAGGCATGCAACCCGGCTACGCGAGCTGGTATAGAAACACGGTTCGTCAGCAGCGTGTCATGTTCTCTGTCACGTGGATGTTCGGTCAGTACCAGCAGCACAAGAACCGCAAAGTGGGCGACATGGACGAGCTCAACCGTCTCGGCGGAGGTGGTGGAGTACAGGCCGGAAACTAATAAAAAACAGGTCGCGAGATAAGAAAAAAAGTAGCTTTTAATCGTTCGAACGATAGCGAGATAAGAAAAAGATACTTTTTTTTATCAAAAAGTGACATATACTCTTGTGTATGTCATTTTTTTTGTGTACCTTTGCAGTCGCAAAGGTTGAAAAACAAATACCGTAAAACACATACGACAATGAAAGTACAAACTATCATGCAGCAGTTGGCTGCGAAACATCCGGGCGAAGCAGAGTATCTGCAAGCCGTACAAGAGGTGCTTGAGTCTATCGAAGAGGTGTATAATCAGCACCCCGAGTTTGAACAAGCAAAGATCGTGGAGCGCATGGTCGAACCCGACCGTATCTTCACGTTCCGTGTCACGTGGATTGATGATCAGGGCGAAGTGCAGACGAACCTCGGCTACCGTGTGCAGTTCAACTCTGCGATAGGTCCGTATAAAGGCGGCCTTCGTTTCCACCGTGCCGTTACTCCGTCTATGCTCAAGTTCTTGGGCTTTGAGCAGACCTTCAAAAACGCCCTTACGACCCTGCCGATGGGCGGAGCCAAGGGAGGTGCGGACTTTGATCCGGTCGGTAAGTCCGATGCGGAGATCATGCGTTTCTGCCAGGCGTTCATGTTGGAGCTCTGGCGCTGCATCGGCCCTGATCAGGATATACCTGCCGGTGACGTAGGCGTTGGCGGACGCGAGATCGGTTTCCTCAATGGTATGTATCAGAAGCTCGCGCGCGAGTACCACACCGGTGTCCTTACCGGCAAAGGTATGACATGGGGCGGTTCGATCCTCCGTCCGGAAGCTACCGGTTTCGGTGCACTCTATTTCACGCAGCACCTGCTTCACGAGGCGGGCAAGGATATCAAAGGCAAGACGGTTGCTATCTCCGGTTTCGGTAATGTAGCATGGGGTGCGGCTACCAAGGCTGTCGAACTGGGCGCTAAGGTGGTAGCTGTCAGCGGTCCGGACGGCGTAGTTGCCATCCCGGACGGCATCACCAAAGAGATGATCGACTACATGCTCGTCATGCGTGCGTCGAACCGTAATAAAGTGCAAGACATGGCGGATAAGTTCCCGAAGCTCTGTCAGTTCACAGCCGGCAAGAAAGCATGGTCT
>JAFPGA010000230.1 GCA_017423085.1 Paludibacteraceae bacterium
CGTGAATAAAAGGGACAAAGTCACAAAGGACAATGTACAAAGGATGAATTTTTTCATAATGATTTATTGTTTGATGTTATTTAATAAGTTCTGCTACGTTACCGAGGATTTCGCCGACTACCACGTCCATGAGACGGGTGCGCTGGGAGTAGTTGCCTATTCCTTTGCAGTGGTCCACAGAGATAACTGCCAGCTGTTTGCCGGTTTTGATGTCGATGAGTTTGAGTTTGCCGCAGATGATGGCACCGCCGGTATTCATGCTCATTCCGAAGACAGAAGCCGTTCCGCTGCCCATATCGACCTGTGTGACGGTAAGCACGAATTTATATTTCGCTTTGGCGGGATCAACCCAGATACAATGCGATTTGAGGTCATCGTCCTGCGTCTTGGCGTACTCGTTCCACACCACAGGCGGTACGGTGATGAGAGTTCCTTTCTTGTTTTTCTTGTTGAAGCATGCACGTGCCGGATACTTTTCCCACGCGGTGCAGTTGACGATGAACCGTTTGAGTTCGGGCCAATCTCTCACCCAATCTGCCCCCTGCGCCTTGTTGTACTGGTCCACGGTGCCGTGGCTCTTGTCCACGTTGTTGCTGCGGTCGAATTCGACCACTTGGGCTTTGGACCAATCGATCTCTACATAGGCATACTCGCCGGCTTGCTTGAGCACGCTCAAGTCACCGGACTCCAACTTGACTTCCGCAAAAAGGAAGGAACTGATGGTCATGAGAACCGAAAAAATTAAAATTTTCTTCATGGCAAATAGTATTAGTATTCAAAATCGCACACAAAAGTACTGCTTTTTTCTCAAAAAGCACTCTTAAATCGTACAAATTTATTCTCAAATCGTACAAAAATGCAGTTTCGGCTTATTTCTGCCGGTTTTGTTGGCGGAATTGGAGCGGAGTGGTGCCGGTTAGGTCTTTGAACACGCGATAGAAAGTTTGGTCAGAAGCAAAACCGCTGAGCACCATAGCATTGGTGACGGCGTCATGGTCGGACGTGTATTGCGGGTCTAAAAGAATCGTTTTGGCGTGCTCCACGCGGTATTGCGCAACGAGTTGTGAGAAGCTGAAGTTAGAACGCCGATTGATGCACGCAGAGACGTAGGTGCGGTTCGATCCGACGGCGTTTGCGAGGTCTTGGATGGTGAGATGAGGGTTGGTGAAGAGTTGCTGTTCACGCAAAGCGGTCGTGATCTTATGGAACAGTTCATCGGTCTCGGCGGTTGTCGCCCTGTCGGCTTTCGCTTCTTCTTCTTCTTCTTCTTGGGGCGCAACGGTTTCTGCGGGCATGGTGGTATGTGCGGCTACATAGCCGAGGCTGAAGAGGAGAATGGACATCATGACCGCGGGGATGCAGACGAGCAAACTACCGTCGAACGTGTCGCGTCCGAGAAGGTTGAGCAAGGTAGAGACTACGGCGGTGAAACCGATCAGAAGGAGCAACGTGTGGGTCGGCTGAAGCAGGTGACTGCGGTAGTCGGTATAGATGCTGTCAAGTCGTTTTTGCGTTGCGATCAGTAACCTGTATCCACGCACCCAAACCCAGATGACTTGGAAAGCAAAGCACACGCGTGTGCAGCCGATCACGACATCGCTTGTTAACCAACCGTAATGTGTATTGAGCGGAAAGAAGATGGCAATGAGTGCGGCTGGAAGGAGTAAAAGCGACACTTCATACGTGATCTTCGTGCGCGTGAGTGCGCGCAGGTACGCATAATATAAAGGATATACGCAGAGGTTAACGATCATATAACTCCATTCGCCGATGAAACTCGGATGATTGGAGAAATAGAGCCAGTGGTCTGTGTATAGAATGGTTGAGGCAATATAGAACAGGAGAATCGTGCCCACTATACGCGGTTCATCGCTCTTACGCAAGAAACGCACGATGAAAAAGATCGCCCAGAAAAGGCAAATCATCATCGGGAGCGATATTATCCAGGAGTAGAGCATTTAGAAATTAAAAATTAAAAATTACGAATTATGAATTATGAATTTCATTTTGGCACGGTATTTGTAATTATGTTTGTAGAATGTTGAATATTTCTCCGGGATCTACCGGAACTAAATAGAGATTGTTTGTTATATTAGGGGAAAGAGGGCTGTCGGGAGACAGCCTCTTTTCCGTTTTATTCTGTCACTTTTCTGTATTTGCCTTCGATGAGCAGCATACCCGGCAGAATCTCACCGCCTGAGACTTTGATGAAGGTGGTGTAGGGGAGTGTGGCACCGTCGGCTTCTTCGAGCGCGGCGTTGTAGCGGTTATCCCAGATACAACCTTTCTTCGCTTTCACGGTCGCTACGTACTTATAGGTCGTTTTGCCCGTTTCGGGGTCTTGAATCCGTTGCACCACTTGGAACTTCGAGCCCTCGGTGATACCTTCCTTCATACCTATCTTCGCCGCGTAGCCTTCTATCTTGCCGCGTTCGTTGCTCAGCACCTGGAAGACAGGCGTCTTGACCTTGAAATCTTCGTATTGTTTGGCGAGCGCCACGATGTTCTTATCCATCGAGCGGGCGCAGATAGTACGCACCAGTTCGGTGCGGCTGTACTTGCCTTTGAGCACGGATTTCTTGTCAAACTCGTACTCGTGCGCCACGTATTTGAGGCGGTACGTGGTCTTGTCGTCCAGGAAAGCCTGTATCTTCTGCGGGTCGGGGGTCGCGGTGTAGTGGAACTGGTAAAAGACAGCCGCGATAGAGTCGTTCCACTCCAACTGGTACAGATAGGAGTGGGTCTTGACCTTGAATCCGGTGAAGCTGTCGGCTATCTGACCGGCTGCGCTTGCCATCTGTCGTCCGGAGCTACCACCGGTGAAAGCATCGAACAGCGAACCGATGACCCCCACCGCTATCTTGGCTGCTTCCGCTTCCTGTTCGGCGGTGATGTAGGTGATGTCGTTGACGAGCACGAAGGTGTTGTTTAGCAGCTCCTCTCCGGCATCACTGAGCATCGCCAAGCCGCGTGTGGTCTGCAGCGCAACGGCTACGTCCACATCATTGGCGTTGTACAGACCGCGCGTCTGAATGAGTTCGGTGTTGAAAGTTGCATCCTCAATACTTGTTCCGTCTAATCCGAACCACTTGGCGATCATTTTTTTCGCTACCTCGTTCTCGTTGAGCAGGTTCTCGGTGAACTTGGCGTTCGCTTGTAGTTCGGCTGCGGTCAACTGGTGACCATAGGTCGCTTTGTAGTACCCTGAGTCGCGGCGCTGCACACCCCAAATCGTGCTGTTGTCAATGATACGCACACCCTTGATGGTGTGGTCATCGTACTTGTCCGGGATGGGCAGCGAGTCAAAGGCCTTGAAGATCTCATAACCGAACTCATCTTCGGGGTGATACACCAGCATCATCGCCAGCGAGTTGCGGCGGTAAGACAATGTTTCTTGCGCTTGTGCCGACAGTGTGGCACAAGCGAGAAGAAACATAATGTAAAATTTGAAATTTGAAAATTGAATATTTCTCATCTCTTACAACAGCGTTCTGAGGAACTCGATGTTGGTGGTGTTGGTCGGCTGGTTGTTACCGTAAGCGACACCGATCTGACGGGCTGCCTCGATCTGCAGTTTCTGGATATCCACACCGTCCTGATATTTCTTCATCTCAAACTTCCAATCGTCCAGCACCTTGGCTTTGATTTCGTTGTAGAGCGCCATCGCTTCGTCATAACAACCGGCATCCGGAGTGATGAGTGCCAGATACTGACCAGCTGCGGCTGCTCCGGTAGCATTCTGAGCTGCTGCCCACGCCTGCCGTGCTGCTGCCAGATTCAGGTTGCACTCATTGTCCAAGTACTGCTGGTAGATGTCCAGCGTAGCTGCAACAGCTGCTTCGTATTGGTCACATTGCGCGGGAATAAGGGCTACCAGCGAGAGTGCTTCTTCGTATTTTTTCTGCTTGGCGAGTGCCTGGGCTTGCATGATAATACGTGCAGCCTCATGGTTGTAGTAACTGATGATTTTCTCTTTGCCTTCTTTCACGAACTGTGCCAGTTGCGGCGACTGCAGCGGGATGCGGCTCAGCGCGTCCATGTAGCACTTGTTCTCTGTCTCGCCCAGACCGCGTACGGTCAGCGAAGCGGAAGAGAAAATGGTCTTGGCGTACGCATCGACGATGTAGAAATTGAGCTCCATCTTCTCCGCTATCTTAGCGGGCGGGCCGGCAATGACATCTTTGTCCAGCGGGGTGGTAGTAACGGTCAGCACGAACTGACCCATGTAGTCTATTCCGGCAATGCCGTTGCGGGTGAGCAGTTGGGTCAACTTATTCTCTACCAGCGCTTTCGCACCCTGCGGGAACGGCTCTACGTCCTGCATCGCATAAACGGAAATAGGCAGGTACTCCGTTTCGGCTGCAAATATGGTCGCGCTCATGAGCGCACCTATGAATATTGAAAGAATCTTTTTCATAATAGTTATAAGCTTTCAGCATTCAGCATTCAGCATTCAGCCTTCTGACGGCTGACGGCTGATGGCTGACGGCCATTAATTTTTACTTCTCTCCGATGATGATCACTGCTCTGCCGAGGCCTTTGACAAGCACTTTGCAGGGGATGTTAAACGGCTCTTTCTTGAAGTGCTTTGCCAGTTGGCGTGCAAAGCCGTTTGCGTCGATAGCACGTCCGCGCTCGTCGTAAACAGGGATACGAACCTGCGTGAAGTTAGCGACATTCTCGCTGGCGTACGGCATGGTGAAACGTCCTTGTACGGTGTTCAACTGCAACCACTCTTCAATCAGTTCGATCAGTTCAACACCGTTGTACTCGGTCTCCAAATCAACACCGGCGGCATTGTTGGCAAACACTTTGATGTCCAGCGTAATCTCGCGACCAATGGTCTGCATCTCGGTGAAATGCTCCATGAGGCGGTTGTTGAAATTGTCCATGTTGGCTACAATCGCTTCTTCGAGCAGTACATCGACATCAGCGGTCAGAGACGGTGCGCCGGTTCCGGAAGCGGCACCAATCGATTTGCCGGTATAGGCATCGCGTGCCTCGAGGATATAACTGAGCGAGTGCTTCGGACCGAAGTCTTTCATCTCCCAGCTGAGTTCGAGGATGATGTCACACTTGGCTACGCGTGCTACTTCGTCCAGCGGCGACTCAGCCAACTCATTGCCGGCTTTGCTGACCGTCATGTTATCTTCCATTTTCTGCTGCTCGAGGTTCTTGATCGCCTGTTCCATGCTCTGCAGCGGGAACTGACGCTCTGCCATGAGGTCATTCAGTTTGGCGATAGCCAACTTGAGACCCATGTTCTCTTGCAGTGCCTGTTTGTAGTTCGGCACTTTGGTGGTGATACCCATGTTCTCCACCTCGGTATAATAGCCGTTGGAGATGCACCAAACGTCTGACGGAACTACCATCAGACCGGGTTTCTTAATCTGCGCGTTCGCTACCAGCGCCACCAGCGCCAATGCGATGGAAAAGATATATTTTTTCATATCTTTAAACATTAAACATTCAACATTAAACATTAATATCTGCCTCCGCCCGGGATGATTTGATCTTGCACGAGCCGGTCGCGCAGAGCATCGCGGTTCACGGTCACGGTGATGGTGGTCACGGACTGCATGCCTGTACGCTGGTAACGGGTGGTACCCGTACGTTTATCCATCAGACCGGCGTAGCGTGTCCAAGGACCGTCGTCCTGAAAGAATGCGCGGAAATACTGCTCGTGTTTCTCGCGTGCGTTCATGTCAAAACACAGCGGTTTGAGGTCGGGCAGACCATCCGTAGAAGACTTGACTCCGGTGAAAATAACTTCCTCCACCGCTTTGCGTTGTGCATCGGTGAAGGCGATAGCGGCGTTACGCGCGCGCACTTGGGTGCGGATAACGTAGGTGCCGTCATAATTGGCACTGATTAACTGGCTGGGCGCAGCATAGAATGCTTGCGAACGCTTCGGACCGCAGCCGGCAAAGATAACGACCGTCAATACGGCTATGATTAATGATAACTTTTTCATAAATTTAACGAGTTAAATTTCTGGAGCTTCGGCTGCATCGATTTGCGTAAGCGAGCTTACAATCGATTTGCACGAACCTTCATAATTTCATGTTTTTAAAATCCTGAGTTAAGCCCGCGGATGATACCGGCTGCTTCCAGTGCACGGCGCAGATCATCTTTGCGTACGCTGACCACTACGCCCACTTTGTATTCGCGACCGACCTTGACCGTCTCCGTTGTACCCGGCATGATGGAGGCGTATTTCTGGAACTCACCGCCATCTGCGAAGAAACTGTTGAAATAGTCGCGGTACTGTGTCTCTACACCCGGGTCACTTGCCATCGGACGCTGCGAAACGCAACCCTCACCTCCACCGTAACCTTTGAAGATCACACCGTGGACAGCATTCTTACGGCATTGGTTCTCCGCTACAGCTGCTTTGCGGCTATAGGTCCAAACCTTGACCAGATACGTACCTTGAATGGCATTACCTGCACACTCAATTTCATAGCGGAACTGATTCGTGTCCCTGTCCGCTTTTTTCTTGGCACCCGCCATAACCGGCATGCACAGTGCTACAACGAGTAGCGAAAGAAGAAATTTTCTCATAAGCGTATAGTTTGAATTAAGATTATATTCCGCGGCAAAGATACAAATAATTTTTCATATGAGCAAACTTTTTGTGTATTTTGTAACAAAATAACAAAAAAAAACGCACATACCTTGTGATATGTGCGATTTTGAATACAAAATGTTCAATTAAAATTTGTATCGAACACCGAGAGAGACAGAGGTTACTTCCCAGTAAACGCCGGCGTGAATACCGTCGTTGTACTGATCCTCGATATCCATCATGGCGAGACCTACTGTCGGACGCCAATCCAAGGAGAGTTGGAGCGGGAACCAGAAGTCATACTCTACACCTACGCGACCGGCTGGTGCAATGAAACCCCATCCGCGCTGGTAGTTAGTCAGAACACCGGTGGACTGCGTTACCGTCCAGTTGGTGACACGCCAACCACCACCGGCTGCTCCACCGACACCCATGTACCAGTGCCATTCACCTTTGGGCATGGTCGGGAAAGTAGCACCGAACGGATCGATCCAATCGTAGGTACAAGCAGCCTGAATGTTGAGACCGCCGCTGTTCAGATGGTTAATAGACACATTCTTCAGTTTGCCGAAGATGTTCATGTATCCATCAATGGAAAGACCAAGTTCCACTTCGATCATGTTGTGCTCACCGATAGCGTGTTCATAGCTGACACCGTTGAACGCACCAAGACGTCCGCCGATAGCTCGCGGTTGTGCATACACCATCACGCTGGCTACTGCCAATACAGCAATTAAAAGAACTTTTCTCATTCTTAATTTTTAATTTTTCATTTTTAATTACTTATTCAGCGCGAGCGCTACGTTAACGGCGCAAGCAACGGTGCAACCTACCATCGGGTTGTTACCGATACCCAGGAAGCCCATCATCTCTACGTGTGCCGGAACGGAGCTGGAACCTGCGAACTGAGCGTCGCTGTGCATACGACCGAGGGTGTCGGTCATACCATAGGAAGCAGGACCTGCGGCCATGTTATCCGGGTGCAAGGTACGACCGGTACCACCACCGGAAGCTACGCTGAAGTACGGCTTGCCTGCGAGTACGCGCTCTTTCTTATACGTACCTGCTACCGGGTGTTGGAAACGAGTCGGGTTCGTCGAGTTACCGGTGATCGATACATCGACGTTCTCATGCCAGAGGATAGCTACACCCTCACGTACATC
>JAFPGA010000231.1 GCA_017423085.1 Paludibacteraceae bacterium
ACCGGATAACGCGCCGCGTCAAACGTGAAATAGTGGAAATCTATTGATTGTTCCGCTGCCGTACCGCCTCGTAGATGAATACACCTGCTGCCACACTGACGTTGAGTGATTCTATCACTCCTGTCATCGGCAGACGCACTTGGTCGGTACACAGTTTGAGGTTCTCCTCATAAATACCCTTTTCCTCAGAACCCATTACAATACAGGTCGGTACGGTCATATCGACTTCCGTATAATTGCGCTCGGTGTGCTCGGTGGCAGCTACGATACGCAGCCCGCTCTCTTGCAGATAGCGCAAAGCGTTTTGCATGTTCTCCACTTTGCAAATCGGCAATGTGTGCAGTGCGCCGGCAGATGCTTTGACAGCATCACCGTTGATTGCTACACTTCCGCGCGAACCTATGATAAGCGCGTCCACGCCCGCACAGACGCACGTACGCGCAATAGCTCCGAAATTACGCACATCGGTCACTCCGTCTAACATCATCAGCAGCGGTGTCTTGCCTTCATCATAAAGGCTCTGCACAAGGCTGTCCAATGGAGTGAACTCTATCGGACTCAAGAAAGCAATTACGCCCTGGTGATTCTTATCCGTGAACTGGTTCAGTTTCTCAATAGGCACTTTCTGAACAGGCGTGTTGGTACCTTCCAGTTTGAGAATAAGTTCCCTACCGATAGCAGAACTCATATCGCGCCGAAGAAGCACTTTATCCAGCGCCTTGCCGGCATCTATCGCTTCCATTACCGCCCGAATACCGAAGATCATTTCTTTCTCTTTCGGACGCTTCGTGTCATAAGACTTCTTTCTTTCAACTTTCAACATTCAACTTTCAACTTTTATTAGTATTTTAACCAATTGATAAATTCTTCTGGATCGGTAGTAAATGCCATTGGCTCTGCCACTTGGTGACCATAGGCATCCAATTGCACATAGAACGGCTGTGCGTTGGAACCGAACTGCTCACGCTGAAGCGCACTATTGCGGTCGCCTATTCCGTCGCGCTTATCATCCACATAGAGTTCGATGAATACATAGTTCTCCAATCGCGCCTTGACACTGTCATCTGCCAACACAAACGCTTCCATCTTACGGCAGTTAACACAGCCATACCCTGTGAAATCAATAATAACCGGTTTACCCGTCTGACGAGCAAATGCCATACCTTCCTCATAGTCGTGGAATACTTCCCTTCCTTCAATCTCCATAGGCGGTGCAAAAGCTGAGATGGCTTTCACGGGAGCGCCGAACAAACCGGGTATCAAATACACAACAAACGCTATCGAAGGGATGATTACAAACATACGGATTGCTATTCGCATTTTAGATACGCGAAATATATTCCATAAAAGATAGATGGCAATGCCCGCAAAACAAGCTATCCAGATCGCGATAAAGAGCCAGCGAGGCAGTATTCCCCAGCCATAAGCAAGGTCTGCTACGGAGAGGAATTTAAGCGAAAGTGCCAATTCCAAGAATGCCAACACGACCTTGAATGAGGTCATCCAATCGCCGGATTTGGGTGCGCTCTTAAGCCACTGCGGGAACATAGCAAACAGCGAGAAAGGCAACGCCAATGCAACCGCAAAACCCAACATGCCGATGGCTGGTGCCAACAGACTATGCCCTGCCGCTTCCACTAACAAAGTACCGATAATCGGACCTGTGCAAGAGAAGGAAACAATCACCAGCGTAAATGCCATGAGTAAGATACTCAAAAATCCGCCTGTGCTACGTGCTTTACTATCCAATTTGGTGGACCAACTGTCCGGCAATGTGATCTCAAACAATCCGAAGAAAGACAGCGCAAACACCACTAACAGCAAGAAGAAAAATATATTCACTATCGCGTTGGTACTCAGCTCGTTCAATGCCGACGCGCCGAATAACAGTGTCACTAACAGTCCCAAACCCACATACAGCACAATGATACTCAAACCGTACAAAACTGCATTCTTTGCTCCTTGATCCGTACGCTTGAGGAAGAACGAGACCGTCATCGGTATAATCGGCCACACGCAAGGCGTAAAAATGGCTAATAGTCCTCCTAACAATCCTAACAAGAATATCAGCCATAGAGAACGAGCATCGGTGTCTCCGGTAGGCTGAAGGCTGACGGCAGATGGCTGACTTCCCTTCCATTCCCACACCTCGGGAGCGGTACACATTTTGTCGTCACAAGCATTAAAACGGATAGGCGTCAGTTCGGTGGCAGCAAGGGTAATGACAAAGGAGTCTATAAACTCCTGTTCAAACTCGCGCTCGCCAAACTCAATGATGGTCATATGCCATCCCGGCTCTATAGCGGCTTTCAACCGGACACTATCACCAATCTCTTCCCCGCTCCATTTTACCGGTTGCACCAATTCAGCCTGAGCAATGAGCAAGGAACAAAGTGCAAAGACTATTGTATTTAGTATTCGTTTCATACCTATTCTTCACGTCTGATATGTGCTCCAATAGCATTCAAGCGGTGCTCAATGTCTTCGTAGCCGCGGTCGATTTGGTCTATGTGGTCAATCTTGCTGGTGCCTTCTGCACTCATAGCAGCTATAAGCATGGCGATACCTGCACGGATATCGGGACTCGTCATGTTATTATGTTTGAGTTGACGTGTATGGTCATGCCCGATGACTACGGCACGGTGCGGGTCACATAGGATAATCTGCGCGCCCATATCAATCAGTTTGTCCACGAAGAAGAGACGGGACTCGAACATCTTCTGATGAATGAGAACCGAGCCACGCGCTTGTGTAGCAACCACCAGAATCACAGACAGCAAGTCCGGTGTCAATCCTGGCCACGGTGCATCAGCAACAGTCAGAATAGAGCCATCCAGGAAGGACTCAATCTGATAATGGTCTTGTGCAGGGACAATAATATCGTCCCCATCCACATCAATGCGGATACCGAGACGGCGGAA
>JAFPGA010000232.1 GCA_017423085.1 Paludibacteraceae bacterium
CGATATGTCCAATAACGTCAGTTATCCGGAGGGCGAATACGAGTTCCGAGCCTTCACTACCACGCCGTACGGCAATGAGCCCGTGCAGGTGTTCAGCGAGACAACCAAGGTCATCAAAGATATGACGTTGCCGCGTCCGCTCTTCACGCCCACTCCGGCGAACGGCATCCTGGGCATAGGCGACCAGCTGGCTGTCGAGTTCAACGAGGATATTGTGCCCGGCTACGTAGGTGACAAGAACATCATCGTTACTGCCAAACTGAACGGCCGACCTATCAACCATGAGGTATCGTACCATCTCGTTCCGTTCGGACAGGAGGTACAGACGGTCAACCCACTCTTCCTCAACGGGAACTTCTCCATGGAGTTCTGGCTCAACTGGCATGACGCCGGTACCATTCTCCATCAGGGCTCCGGAGACGGTAACTTCTCCCTTAAACTCGATGAAGCAGGACATGTGATTGTCTCTGTGGTCGGTCAGACCTTCACCAGCACCGAGACCCTGCCGCAAGACAAGTGGATATTCGTCGCGATGAACTACAAGGCGCAGAGCATGAACTTTAACATGCTGGCACAGTATGGTGATGAGACCACCCATCTGTTCCAGGAAGAGAAAGTGCCGATGGAGAGTGTGGAAATAGTGGATTATACTGAAGATAACTACCTCTACTTAGGTCCGATCAATGCGAACATCCACCATCTCGCGCTCTATAATATCTACCGCGATGTTATTCAGGCCGGTAGCGAGAAAGAGGAGGAGAAAGATGCCTACACCTATGGACTTACCAACTACTGGCCGATGAACGAAGGACACGGTCATTTAGCCGCTGACACACGTCGCACGCATGATTTCGAAGTGATTGACTCGTGGACGCTCTCCAACACCAACTACGCGCTCCGTATGGACACTACGACCGGTGCCCGGGCGGATATATCGCTCATCAACACCACGCAAGGTGAGAGTTACGCAATCGAGATGTGGTATCAGAGCTCAATTACCTTCCTCGATACGTTGTTCGAGACGGATAACATGCGTCTGCGCTTCGACTCGACCCACAACCTCGTACTGGACTACGGTGCTAAATCGAAGATCGTAGTGGCCCGAGCGGACTTCCGGGAACTTACGGCAGGATGGCATCATGTTGCGCTCAATGTGGTGCGCGGACAAGCCGCATCGTTCTACTTCGATGGAAAACGTACGGCAGTCATCGCTGAAGCGGATGTGCCGGTACTCAAGGGCGCCACACTCTCGCTCATTAAGGGCGGCGAACTTACGTATATGGACGAACTACGTATCTGGAAAGCGACCCTCTCCGAAGACCGACTGCTGAGTAACATGTACAACACCATCGATACCTCCGATGTCTATGCACGCGGACTGATAGCATACTATCCGTTCGAGCACGACTCCATTATCAACGGCGTAGCGACCAAGGGCGAGACGCTCAAGAACATGGCGCCTAAGTCCAAGACCGGCAATGCCGGCGATGTGGCAGTAGCGAACTTCATGATGATCACAGATACGCCG
>JAFPGA010000233.1 GCA_017423085.1 Paludibacteraceae bacterium
AATATCCGCCCGGCATTTACCGCACTGTGGATGTTGCTGTTCTTTGGCGAACATTTGCCGGTAGGAAAATGGATAGGCATGATTTTAATTATTTTCGGACTATTTGTATGCCAAAAGCAAGAAAAAGTTTCCGATTGTTAAGATTGTTTGCATATACGAAATAAATTTCGTACCTTTGTACGCTTTTTCGTTTCGGCTTTTTATGCCGGATAAGAAATAAGCAATGTAAATTACGCTTTTTCGTTCCGGCTTTTTATGCCGGATAAGAAATAAGCAATGTAAATTGCGCTTTTTGAGAAAATATAGATATAATGGAAAATATTTACACCAATGAATTCTTTTACGATTTGCTCTACATCATGTTTTTGGTGGGGGTTGTCGTATTTGTATCCTTGTATTTTGTAGATGCCGGCTACGGAAAGATGCGTTCTGAGAAATGGGGACCGGCGATTAACAACAAAGTGGGCTGGCTGCTGATGGAGTGTCCGGTGTTCTTTGTGATGCTGTACTTGTATTTCAAGTCCTTCCCGCTTTACGGAGGTATCACCAAACAAGCTCCGTATTGGCTGTTCTTCCTCATCTTTGAATTCCACTATTTCCAGCGTTCGTTCATCTTCCCCTTCTTGCTGAAAGGTAAGAGCAAGATGCCGATCGTCATCATGCTGCTGTCTGTAGCGTGGAACATGATTAACGGATATATTCAGGGTTACTGGCTGTTCCATTTGGCTCCGAAGTATTATCCGGACATGTACACGCCGGACTGGATCCTGTCTCCGCAGTTCATCATCGGTACGATCATCTTCTTTATCGGCTGGGGAATTAATATGCATTCGGACTACGTGATACGTCATTTGCGCAAGCCGGGTGACACCAATCATTATTTGCCGAAAAAAGGTCTGTATAAATATGTGACGAGTGCCAATTATCTGGGCGAGATCACCGAGTGGCTCGGTTTCGCTATCCTTACGTGGTCGCTCGCAGGTCTGTTGTTCTTCTGGTTCAGCTGCTGTAACCTTGTACCGCGTAGCAACGCGATTTACAAGAAGTACGAGGAAGAGTTCCCGGATGAATTTGACCGTAAGAAACTGAAACGTATTATTCCGTTTATTTATTAATGAAAGAATCCAAACTCTTTACCCCATATCAATTGGGGCCTATAACGCTGCGGAACCGTATTATCCGCAGCGCTGCTTTTGAAAATATGGCGCGTGCCAACAAGCCGACGCAGGAGTTGCAGGACTACCACGTCTCTGTAGCACGCGGTGGAGTAGGTATGACCACGGTTGCTTATTGTGCTGTTGATTTGAGCGGTGTGTCGTTCGATGGTCAGTTGTACGTCAAGGATGATATCATCCCGGATATGAAGCGTATGACGGACGCGATTCATGCCGAAGGTGCGAAAGCCAGCATTCAGATGGGACACTGCGGTAACATGACGCATTTCTATACCTGTCATTGTATGCCGGTGAGTGCAGATACCTGGTTCAATCTCTATTCGCCGACCATTCACCGCCGTCTCAAGGTGTCGGAGATCAAGGCGCTTGTCAAGAAATTCGGTGAGGCAGTGGACTTTGCGCGTAAGTGCGGTTTTGACTGCGTGGAGATACATGCCGGTCATGCGTACCTTATCTCGCAATTCATCTCTCCGCGTACCAACCACCGTCATGACGAGTACGGCGGCAGTTTTGAGAACCGCGTACGGTTCATGAACGAGGTGCTGGACGAGGTGATGGCACATGCCGGTGACGACATGGCAGTGGTGGTTAAAACGAATATGTGGGACGACTGCTGGCACGGTGTCACGATAGAAGAGGGTATTAAGGTAGCCAAAGAGATCGCCAAGCACAAAGTGCATGGTATCGTGCTCTCCGGTGGTACGGTAAGCCGTTCGCCGATGACGATTCTCGGCGGAGCCATGCCGTACAAGACTTTGGCGCATTACATGGACACGAAATCGTTCTGGTGGCTTAAAGCGGCGTTGAACATACCCGGAGTACACCAGATCATGCTGCCGACCTCGCCGTTCAAGGAGTTGTACTTCATGGACAAAGCGAAGATCTTCCAGAAAGAGATCAAAGATATTCCGCTGATTTATGTGGGCGGTGTGCAGAGCGGCGACAACTGTCAGCAGATCATGGACGAAGGTTTTGACCTGTTCCAAATAGCACACGTGCTCATCAAGGATCCGGAGTTTGTGCATCATGTACAAGAGAATCCCCATTATCATGCCGGTTGTGGACGTTCTAACTACTGCGTAGGACGTATGTACACGCTGAACATGAAGTGTCATGAGTGTGTAGAGCGAGACGGTGAAGCGATTGCTCCGCGTATCCAACGTGAGATTGCACAACTGGAGGCGGATGCCAAACAGTCTGTTGAACAACAAAAAGCAGGTAAATAATGATTGCTTTAGTTACAGGCGCATCTTCCGGCATAGGTCTGCAGTATGCTACGCAGTTGGCGCGTGACTACCACTGTGACTTGCTGTTGGTTAGCAATCAGGAAAAAGAGTTGGCACAGGTGGCTTCCGACTTGTCGGCTACGTACGGAGTGAAGACCGTGCCGCATTTTGCGGACCTGAGTCTGAACGACGCGGCAGAGAACCTGCACGCGTGGTGTCATGAGAACGGCTACGTGGTGGATATACTCATCAATAACGCCGGTGTGTTCTTCTTCAACCCTTACTGCGAAACCAATATGCGCCGCATCGAACTGATGTTGCAGTTGCACGTGATGACCGTAGCCAAACTGACGCGTCTGTTTGCGGAAGATATGATGAAGCGCGAACTGACACCTGCTGAAGCGGCCCAACGCATATGCGGGCGTAAGCGTAAGCGCGGGTATATACTGAATATGAGTAGCATGTCCGCATGGATGGCGATGCCGGGTATCCAGACCTACAATGCTTCCAAGGCGTTCATCTATAACTTCTCCAAATCGCTGTGGTATGAGTTCCAACCGCATAACGTCGGCATCACGGTCATGGCTCCCGGTGCGGTGGATACAGCGCTCTTCGGCTTGGCTCCGAACCTGCGCAAACTGGCGGTTAACCTCACGGTGTCTATCCCGCCGGAGCGGCTGGTAAAACGGGCACTAAAGAAAATGTTCCGCGGCAAGAAAGCCGACACACCGGGATTCATCAACTGGCTGAGCACACCGATGCTCAAACATACCCCTGACTGGATATTGTTCCTGGCGCAGAAGAAATTGGCGCAGTTTATGCACTAATCGTAATATAAAGAGCGTTTTTGAACGCGTTAAAGGTGCGTTGTTATTAAGAATCTTAATAATAGTGCACTTTTTCTTATGTGCATCTATAGGCTATATCAAAAAAAAGCAGTAATTTTGCACGCTATTTCAAATTGCTTATGAAGAAACTTTACATTATTGTTGCATTATTGGGATTGATTCAATCTGTTTATGCAGAAAAATTAGTAGGCACCATCATCGATGGCTTTACGCGCGAACCGTTAATCGGTGTAACGATTTTGGACAAAGAGACGGGTGCCGGTACAGTTACGGATCTTGATGGACACTATGAGTTGAATATCACTTCACTTCCTGCCAAGATCCAGTTTTCTTATGTCGGATATCAGACGGAAGAGAAAGTGTTTAAGACCATTCCGGCTAAGTTTGACCTGATGCTACAGGCGAACAACGAGGTGCTGGAGGAAGTGGTAGTTACCGCCGGCCGTTTCGAACAACGTATGACGGACGTAACGGTGAGTATGGAATTGCTTAAGCCGGACGCACTGCGCAGTCAGGCACCGACAGACCTGTCGGCAACCCTGCAGACCTTGCCAGGTGTGGAAGTGATTGACAAACAGCCGAGTATCCGCGGTGGTGGCGGCTGGACGTACAGTGTCGGTTCGCGCTGTCAGGTGTTGATGGACGGAATGACCATTCTCAACCCCAAGACGGGTGAGATCAACTGGAACAACGTGCCGCTGGAGAATGTGGCGCAGGTAGAGGTCGTCAAAGGTGCCTCGTCTGTGCTCTACGGTTCATCGGCGCTGAACGGTGTGATCAACGTGCGTACGCAGCGTCCGGGACTGAATCCGGAAACGAAACTGTCGGCGTACGTCGGTATTTACGACAACTACACGAACTACAAATATACGGGTGCGCGTCTGC
>JAFPGA010000234.1 GCA_017423085.1 Paludibacteraceae bacterium
ATCGTGTCCGAGACCAAACCCGAAGGTAACTACGTGCAGGACGAAGGCGCACTTGATACTTGGTTCAGTTCCTGGCTGTGGCCGATCAGCCTGTTCAACGGTATCGAAGATCCGAACAACAAAGAGATCCAATACTACTACCCGACCGCTGACCTCGTAACAGGTCCGGATATCATCTTCTTCTGGGTAGCGCGTATGATCATGGCGGGCTATGAGTACCAAGGCAAGATGCCGTTCAAACACGTGTACTTCACAGGAATTGTGCGCGATAAGCTCGGACGCAAGATGTCCAAATCGCTCGGAAACTCGCCCGACCCGCTCGACCTCATTGAGCGCTACGGTGCGGACGGTGTGCGTATGGGTATTCTGCTCTCTGCACCTGCCGGAAACGATATCCTCTATGATGATTCGCTCTGCGAGCAAGGACGTAACTTCTGCAATAAGATCTGGAACTGTTTCCGTATGGTCAAAGGACTCGAAGTAGCGGACATCCCGCAACCCGAGACCAGCAAATATGCCATCGACTGGTTTGCTGCTCAACTGGAACAGACCGAAGCAGAGATTGCCGACCTGTTCAGCAAATACCGCCTGTCCGAAGCCCTTATGGCGATCTTCAAACTGTACTGCGATGAGTTCAGCGGCTGGTACCTGGAGATGATCAAACCCGCTTACCAACAACCGATTGACCGCGCAACCTATGAAGCAACGCTCGCGTTCTTCGACCGTCTGCTCCGCGTACTCCACCCCTTCATGCCGTTCATCACCGAGGAACTCTGGCAAAACCTCTATGATCGCCAGCCGGGCGAGTCTATCATGACGGCAAATCAGACTAACGAGAGAGAATCGAGAGAGAATCGAATCGGAGGTATCTTGGAGGAAACTGCATTCCTTAAGCAGATCATCACCGAGATCCGCGCAGTCCGCGCGTCGAAGAACATCCCGGTCAAGGAGCGTCTCACGCTCATCAGCCCGGTTGCTATCAATGCGTTGGTTGATAAACTCGCAAATGTTGAGGTGGTAATCAACGGTGAAGTGAGCGGCAACTGCTCCAAGTTCATCGTCGGCACAACCGAGTTCGCGATCCCGATGGATCAGTTCATCAACGTGGACGAAGAACTCAAGAAACTCAAAGCTGACCTCCAACACCAGCAAGGCTTCCTGCACGGTGTGATGGCGAAACTAAGCAACGAACGCTTTGTTGCCAATGCCAAACCGGAGATCGTAGAACTCGAGCGCAAAAAGAAAAGCGATGCCGAAACCCGCATCGCCGCCCTCGAAGAAGCTATCAAGGCTCTGAAAGGATAAAGGCAGAATACTGAAAGCTGAATACTGAACACTTTCAGTGTAACGGAATGTGATGCTCGTGCTTCCAGCGTTTGTGCTGAAGCACGAGTTCATTTTTGGTCTGCGGGGTGCAGAACGTATCCACAAACCGCTCCCAGATATAGTTCACCGCCAACGAACTCGGGTGAACCAGATCATCGGCATAGAAACGGTAGTCCCTCAATTCATCCAACACGATTTCATAACTTGGGAAATAACTGATAGCTGAATGCTGACGGCTGATAGCTTCCAAAGCGAGCAATAAGGTTGCTTTGGAAATCTCGTTCTCGTGCAGACCGTCTTTGATGTGCCGAATCGGTGAGACGGTAAACAACCAGTGTTTATCTCTGTACTTCTCCAGAATCGGCTTCCATGCGGCTACAATCTCTTCCACCGAAAGACGACGACGGGCGAAACAGGACTCGGGCAGTTTATGACAGTTCCCTACTATCTCACCGTTCATCTCGTAAATCCATGCGGTACCAAAGGTCACAATCACCACACTTGCCTCATCCAAAGCGCGTTGCATCGTCTGAATCGACTCACGCACTGCCTGTTCGGTTTCTTCTCTACTCGCCCGCGAGAACGAACCGTGGTGCGCCATCGAGTGCCACAGACCGTCGTGATGCACGAGCGGCAATTGGTCATTGGTCGTTGGTAATTGGTAATTGATCGCTTGCGCGATAGAAAGCGGATTATACAGCGTACCAAAGGGATTGCAGGTCACCTGCAGATAGCGCTGCTGCATCTGCGCGCCTATCTCGTCCGAGAAACACGAACCCAGCATGAGGATTTTATCCTCATACCCGATCTTCCATTCACTCGGTTTAATATCAACAGTCGTCTGCAGTTTCATATTACTCAAAGTGCATGACCTTCGACGGACTGATACGTGTGATGATCAGTGACGGCAGCAGCAGAATCAGCATCGACAGGATGATGGTCATTACGTTGAGTACAATCAGCCAATCCCACGCAAAAGCGATCGGCACCGTGTTCACATAATAGGTCGCGGGTTCGAGCGGCACCACGTGACACCAATACTGCACAGCGGCTATTCCCAAACCGAGCACATTGCCCCACAGCACGCCTTTGCCAATGAGCATCGCGGCTTGCGTCAAGAATACCCGACGCACAAAACGGTTCGTTGCTCCGAGCGCTTTCATGATACCGATGAACTGCACACTGTCCAGAATCAGGATAATAAGCCCCGACACCATACTAAACCCTGCTACCAGCAGCATCAGCACCAGGATTACCACGACGTTCATATCCAGCAGATCAAGCCATGCAAAGATAGCCGGGTTCTGCTCCAACAGCGTCTGTACATAATACACATTATAGCCGTCTTCGTCCCAATGGTTAACCGTTGCAAAATAGATCTTATCCGCCGTTTCATCCAGATAACGCATATTATCCACCAGAATCTCCACGCCCGAATAAGTATGCTCATCCCACGACTGCAATCTTCGCGCCGTGTTTAGCGTCGTCAAGATGAACAAGTCGTCGTTTTGTGTAAAACCGGTATTGTACAGACCGGAAATGCGAAAACGCCGCGCACGCACATCCGTGTCGTCCACAAAATACGCCATAACCGCATCGCCGCAATGCAGCCGCAGTTTGGATGCTATGCTGGTGGAAATCAGTATCTCTTGCGGGGATTGAGGCAGTGCACCTTCCGTCACATTGGACGCAAAGAAATCCCAATAATCGGTGCCCTTGAGCACCATCCCTTCGAACGCGCTGTCGGTCTTGAGCATACCCGGTTTGGTGATGAACGGCGCGGCGGTCACTACATGCTCGTAACTGCCTAACTGCGCCAACAAACTGTCACTCACCTCAATCGGTTGCAGGTCGTACGTGCTGTTGTTGTCAAACGACACAACCTGGATATGCGCACCGAATCCTGCCACCTTCTGCGTGATGGTCTGCTTGAAACCGACAACCACACAGATCGTGACAATCATCACCATCACGCCCACGATCATTCCCGCTAATGCCACACGCACTGCAGGGCGTGCGTGACGCTCTTGTCCGCGTTGCGAAAAATAAAGTCGCGAAGCTAACGCTATTTCAGGTATTTTCGGCACGATTTTTGTTGTGTATTTTATAGACAATTAAACTGCTATTTTATGCGCAAACTTGTATCTGTTTCTATTCTCTGTTTATTCTTTTGTGTTGCCATGATGGCGCAAGCTCCGGCGGAAGACCGTCCTCACCGGACTCCGGAAGAGGAGGCATTGACGCAGACCACCCGGCTGGTGCGTGAGTTGAATATCACCGACTCGGTTCGGTTTGACACCATCTACCGCATGCATCTCAAATACGCCCGTATCCGCCAGAAAGGCTTGTCCCGTGCGGAGAACATGCTCCGTTTGCAGAATATCTACGACGAGTTGCGTCTGTTGCTGACGCCGGAGGAGTTTGAGCGGTTCATGAACCAACCTGCTGAACGCCCGCGTCGCCCACACGGGGCCACCAACGTGCAAGCGCCAGGTAAGCCGACACCGCACACAGCGCCCCAATAAACAAACCCGCCAGTATATCCGTCGGATAATGAGCCCCTAGGTACATCCGGCTATAACATACGACAGCTACCCACGCCATCAGGCAGATGGTAGCTGTTTTTTTGCGGTACAGCAGACTAAACAACAACGCCACCGCCATACTATTCGCCGCATGACTACTGCAGAAGCCATACATGCCACCCGTATAATCTCGCACAATATGAATCGATGTTATAGACGGTTCATGTGTCGGACGCAAACGGCACACCCAGGGTTTCAGCACTCCGCTACAGATAAAATCGCTCACCCCCACCGCGATGCCAAACGCCGCCAGCACCAGCAGCACCGTGCGCCAATCGCGATAACGGTACACTAACAACACTACTAACACTACGTGAATCGGTATCCATGTAGCAGGATGGCTTATGTACCACATGACCGTGTCCAGCCAATCAGTGTAGTGTCCGTTAATCCACAGTAATATGTCTGTATCAAAATTCAAGTTTCAAATTTACTCATTTATGAGTACCGCTGTATGACATGCTACTATCGCCGCTGTCTCCGTGCGGAGTCGTGCCGCCCCCAGACTCACCGGTTCGTAGCCGTTCTGCAGTGCCCAGTTCACCTCTTCGGGCGAGAAATCGCCTTCCGGACCAATCAGCACAGCCGTCTTATGTCCTCGCACAATCTTATCTCTGAGTGCCCTTTTGTCATCGGTTGCCTTGTACCCCTCGATACAATGCGCAATGAACCGATCGCCCTCCAACTGCAGGTCCGTCATCTTCGTCAGCGGATGCAAAATCGGGAAACGCGTCTTCAAGCTCTGCTTGGCAGCCGATATCACAATCTTCTGCAGCCGCTCTATGTTCACCGTCTTACGCTCCGAATGGTCGCAGAGCAAGAGCGTGATCTCATCCGCGCCCATCTCCACACATTTCTCAATCGCCCATTCCGTGCGGTCGATGTTCTTCGTCGGTGCCAACAATATATGAATCCATCCTTCGTGCAATGACTCAAGTGTTTCTTGGGAATCTATACACACTTCACAATGCTTGCGATGCGGATTGGTCACCACACAATGATAGAGTGTCCCTACTCCGTCTGTCACGAGAATCTCATCTCCCGCCGTTCGGCGCAACACCTGCACACAATGATTGCTCTCTTCCTCTGGAAGAACCGGCTCTGTCGCTATGTTTGGTGCGTAAAAAAGGTACATGGATTACAGGTTACGGGTTACAGTTCCGACTCCTTTAAGCGCTCTGCGTTCTCGGCTACTTGCAGCGCATCAATCACCCCTTGTATGTCTCCGTCCATGAACGCAGCGAGGTTATACACCGTGTAACCGATACGGTGATCGGTGATACGTCCTTGCGGATAGTTATAGGTACGAATTTTTGCAGACCGGTCACCGGTCGAGACCATGGTCTTACGCCGCGCGGCAATGTCATCGATGTATTTCTGATGCTCCTTATCATATATTTGCGTACGCAGACGCGAGAGCGCACGCTCTTTGTTCTTCGGCTGGTCGCGCGTCTCGGTACACTCAATCAGTATCTCCTGTATTTCGCCCGTGTTGGGGTTCTTCCAGTTATAACGCAGCCGCACACCCGACTCGACCTTGTTCACGTTCTGTCCGCCGGCACCGCCTGAACGGAAGGTCTCCCATTTGATCTCGCTTTCGTTGATATGCACTTCAAACTCATCGGCTTCGGGCAATACCGCTACCGTTGCAGCCGAGGTATGTACACGTCCTTGCGTCTCGGTCACCGGCACACGCTGCACACGGTGTACCCCGCTCTCGTACTTGAGCGTCCCATAGACGTTCTGCCCCATGACGTTGAAGATGATCTCCTTGTACCCGCCGGCAGCACCTTCGGTGAACGAAGAAACGGTATATTTGAATCCTTTGATCTCGAAGTATTTGCAGTACATACGGAACAGGTCACCGGCAAAGATAGCCGCCTCGTCACCGCCAGTACCGCCACGAATCTCCATGACCACGTTCTTGCCGTCTTCGGGATCTTGCGGCAGCAACTGCAACTTCAGTTCCTCTTCCAGTTTGGGAATCTGCGGCTCCAGCTCATCAATCTCCGCTTTCGCCATCTCCTTCATCTCCGGATCGGACTCGTTGTAGAACAGGTCCTTCGCGTCCTGCAGGTCCGTTACGGCTTTCTTATAACGATGCGCACACTCCAGCACGCGCTCCAAGTCATGGTAATCGCGGTTAAGCCGCACATAACGCGCCTGGTCAGCAATCACCGACGGGTCGGTGATGAGCAGACTCACCTCATGGAACTTCGCCTCTAATCCGTCTATCTTATCGAGTATGTTCATTGTATGCCTGTAAGGTGTTTTGTAACAAAGAAACAATGGTCATCGGACCAACACCGCCGGGAACGGGGGTTATGTAGCCCGCTTTCGGAGCTACATGCTCAAAATCCACGTCGCCTACCAAACGATAGCCCTTCGGAACAGTAGGATCATCTACCCGATTGATACCTACATCAATGACCGTAGCGCCGTCTTTGACCATGTCGGCGGTCAGTAAGTTCGGACTACCGGCAGCGACGATGATGATATCCGCCGTACGGCAAATAGCCGCCAAGTCCCGTGTCTTGCTGTGGCACACCGTCACCGTCGCGTCGCCCAGTGACGACGCACTCATGTTCGGCAGACTCAGGTACGGACGCTGCATCAGTAGCATTGCCATCGGTTTACCGACGATGTTCGATCGTCCAATGACGACTACGTGCTTGCCTTCCGTCTGTATCTGATAACGCGCCAACAGTTCACGAATACCCTTCGGCGTTGCGCTGATGAACGCATCCAGACCTTGTATGGCGCGCCCCATACTCTCCGGCGTCAGACCGTCCACATCCTTGCGGTAATCGATGGCACTCAGTACTTTCGATTCGCTGATGTGTGCCGGCAAAGGCAGCTGCACGATGAATCCGTCTATCGAATCATCGCTGTTAAGACGGTTCACTTCCGTGAGCAATGCCTGTTCGGTGATGTACTCTTCGTACGCAATCTTCTCCGCATCAATTCCCACTTCCTCGCATGCTTTAATTTTGTTTGCCACGTAGGTCTCCGACGCAGGGTTATGCCCTACGAGAACCACTGCCAGTTTGGGAGCACGTTTACCCGATGCCACCAACGCGTGCACTTGCTCGCGAATCTCGCCGCGTATCTCGGCTGCTATTTGTTTTCCGTTTAAAATCATTCTTTTTCTTCTTCCTCTTCTTTCTCGCGGTTCTTCGCCCAGCGCCATATTTTGAGATTCCGCCAGATTAGTCTCCATTCGCGTTGGGTGATGTACCATTTGTTCTCACGTCTCGGCGGACGATACACCGGCATCGTCTCTATTTGCACGCGGTGAATCATGGACGAGTCGAACTGATACGCCTGTGCCAGGCTGTCACCTAACAGCAACGCGTTCTGCTCAGCCACTCGGTGGATTCGTAACTCATCCACCGCCCGTTCGGTAGCAGGGTCGTCCATCGGCATCTGACGTATCTCATGCGCCGCAAAACGAACCAGTTTATAGGCTCCGAACAGAAAGACCAGCGCCAGCACTACCATGAGTCCGTAGTACGCACTCTTGTCCTTCATCTTCAGTGCACCACCGTAGGTGTTGGTGTACTTATCCGACTCCATACTACGGTTATAGCCCCCATCGTGATGATGGTGATGATGGTGTTTGTTACGCTGATACTCAACGTGTTTCTCCCATTTCGGCTGATATGTCTTCTCTTCGCTCATTTCTGCAACCCATAACCGGTAACCCGTTACCGTCTCCGTCCGTTCATCTGTTGCACTTTCTTCATCATCTTCGATGTCTGCTCGAACTGCTTGAGGAAACGGTTCAGTGCCACGATATCGACACCGGCACCTTTGGCGATACGCGCCTTGCGGCTGCCGTTGAGCAGACCCGGGTTGGCACGTTCTGCCGGAGTCATCGAGTTAATCATTGCCTCAATCGGCTTGAATGCATCATCGCTAATCTCCACGCCCTTCAGTGCTTTGTCCATGCCTGGAATCATACCCATCAGTTCCTTCATCGAGCCCATCTTCTTGATCTGGTTCAACTGACCGATGAAGTCATTGAAATCGAACTGGTTCTTGGCAATCTTCTTGCTGATGCGGCGTGCTTCCTCTTCGTCGTACTGCTCTTGCGCACGCTCCACAAGCGAAACGACGTCACCCATACCGAGGATACGGTCTGCCATACGCGCGGGGTGGAACACATCCAGCGCTTCCATCTTCTCTCCCGTACCGATAAACTTAATCGGCTTGTTGACTACCGAACGAATCGAGAGCGCCGCACCGCCGCGGGCATCACCGTCCAACTTGGTGAGTACCACGCCGTCAAAATCCAGACGGTCGTTGAACTCTTTGGCGGTATTGACTGCATCCTGACCGGTCATGGCATCGACCACGAACAGGGTCTCGGACGGGTTAATCGCCTCTTTGATAGCCGCTATCTCCTGCATCATCTGCTCATCGACAGCCAGACGACCGGCAGTATCGACGATGACTACGTCATAGCCCAGGCGCTTCGCTTCATCAATAGCAGCCTGTGCTTTCTTCACCGGATTCGATTCGTCTTCTCCTGTATAGACTTTCGCATTGATCTGCTCACCCAGTACGCGCAACTGCTCAATAGCCGCCGGACGGTACACATCGCATGCCACGAGCATCACTTTCTTGTTCTTCTTGGTTTGCAGATAATTGGCTAACTTGCTGGCGAAAGTGGTCTTACCTGAACCCTGAAGACCGGACATAAGGATGATCGCCGGATTACCCTTGAGGTTGATTTCCTGCGCCTCACCGCCCATCAAGGCTGCCAACTCATCATGGGTAATCTTGACCATCAGTTGCCCCGGGCGAACGCTGGTCATCACGTTTTGACCCAGCGCTTTCTCTTTCACCTGGTCCGTAAACTGCTTGGCGGTCTTATAGTTGACATCCGCCTCCAACAAGGCTTTGCGGATATCCTTTACGGTCTCCGCGATGTTAATTTCGGTAATACGACCCTCACCCTTGAGAATCTTAAAGCTTCGTTCTAATCGTTCTGATAAATTATCAAACATATTACACCTAATTTAATTGCGACTGCAAAGGTACTGCTTTTTTATGACATATGCAAACAAAAACGCATATTTTTTCCGTAAAAGCCTTGTATAATCCAAAAAAAAGTAGTAATTTTGCAGCGCAAAATTGTTCGAACATGAAAGAATTGATTAAACGTACCCTTAGCGGGATTGTGTATGTAGGTTGTGTAGTGGGCAGTATTCTGTACCACCCGCTGGTGTTCTGTGCAGTGTTCCTTATCATTGCGTTGTTGGCTGTAGATGAGTACCACCGCTTGGTAAAATCGTCCGGACTGCTCCGTTTCTATTCCCTGCTGTCTGCCGCCGTACTATACGCTGCAGTGCAGTATATCGCCTGGCATGCGGACGACGGCATGCAGACCTTGAAGATGGGTTTTGCCATGGCGTTAGCCTACCTGCCTTTACTGGTGATTGCGCTGCTGGACGAGATTTGGAACCACTCAGGCAAGCCTTTGCAGAACTGGGGCAATTTCCTGATATCGCAGTTCATGGTGGCGCTGCCGATCGCTATGATGTCCTTCCTCTATTTCATGGATAACATGCTTCTGTTAGCGCTGTTTGTGCTGATTTGGGTCAATGATACGGGTGCGTACTGCGTTGGTTCGCTGACCGCCAAACTGCCGAAGGGCAATCATAAGATGGCGCCTCATGTCAGTCCGAAGAAGAGTTGGGAAGGTCTGATCGGCGGTTTTGCCTTCACCATCGGTGCGGCGCTACTGCTTAACCGTTTCGGATGGTTCGATACGATTAGCGTAGCGCCCTACAGCACCTGGATTGCCGTCTTGTTCGGTTTCCTCGTAAGTGCATTCGGCACGATGGGCGACCTGATGGAAAGCCTGTGCAAACGCTCGGTGGGTGTGAAAGACTCCGGCAAGTTCCTCCCAGGTCACGGCGGCGTGCTGGACCGTTTTGACAGTATGTTATTAGCCGCTCCTATCCTCACTGCTTTCTGCTGGTTATGTTATTACGCTGCGCCTCTGCTTTAAGCCGTCTGCCGCTCGGCGTGCTTTATGCGATCGCCGACACAGTGCTGTTTCCGGTGATGTACCACGTGGTGCGTTACCGACGAGAAGTCGTACAAATGAACCTGCGTTTGGCGTTTCCGGAAAAGAGTGAAGCGGAGCGCAAGCAGATAGCCAAAGCGTTTTATCATCAGTTCTGTTATACTTTGGTGGAAATCCTGTACGGCTATCATATCTCCGACGAGGAGATGCGGCAGCGCGTGGTGTTTGAGAACATGGAAGAAGTGAACAGGCTGGTGGACGCAGCAGGAGGAGGTATCTTCATGCTGGCGCACATGGGTAACTGGGAGTGGCAAGCATCGTTGCAACAGTGGTTGAGTCCGGGAGTCAAAGAGCTGAACGTCTATCGGAAGCTGAAGAACCTGGGAATGGACAAACTGATGTTAGCCATCCGCGAGAAACGAGGCGGAGCATGCGTAGAGAAACAGCGTATCCTGCGCGAGATGGTGCGTTACCGTGCGGAGCATCAACCCGTCATTGTCGGGTTACTCAGTGACCAGAAACCCCGCCCGGAAGTGACGCGCACATGGCTCACGTTCATGCATCAGGAAACAGGTTTTTTAGACGGAGGAGAGATGCTCGGCAAGAAATTCGGATACCCGGTATTCTATGTTTATATAACACGCACATCCAAAGGGCATTACCGGTCTCGCATGGAAGTGCTCTCTGCCGATCCGAAGCAGACGAAAGAAGGAGAAATAACTACTGCGTATGCCCGCGCTATGGAACGCAATATCATCGAACAACCGGAATTATGGCTGTGGAGTCATAACCGATGGAAATGGCATCACCACGACGGGATGTAAGTAAATGGTATATAGTGAATCAAAGATCATCATGAAATGTAGTATCATCATATTGAATTGGAACGGCGCAGAGATGCTTCGCACCTACTTGCCTTCGGTAGTAAATAGCGTTCAGCATTCAGCTATCAGCCATCAGACAGAGATTGTCGTAGCCGATAATGGCAGCACGGACAACAGCTTGGAGGTGCTCCGAAACGAGTTCCCGACCGTCCGAACCATTGTACTGGACAAGAACTACGGTTTTGCCGAAGGCTATAACCGTGCTATTGAAGAGCTCTGTACCATTTACCGTCAGCAGTCCGTTCCCGAACCGGCATATACCGTTCTGCTCAACTCGGACGTAGAGACACCGGAAGGCTGGCTGTGTCCCCTGATCGATTACATGGACGCTCATCCGGAGGTGGCAGCCGTGCAGCCCAAAGTGCGCAGTTGGCGCAACAAAGCGTATTTCGAGCATGCCGGTGCTGCCGGCGGATACGTGAACGCGCTCGGCTATCCGTATTGCCGTGGGCGGGTGCTGTGGAAAGTGGAGCAGGACCACGGACAATACGACACCGTGGCGGAAGTGGACTGGACCACCGGCGCGTGCATGTGCGTGCGCACAAAAGTATATAAGGAATCAGGCGGGCTCGATGCTGCATTCTTCGCGCATATGGAAGAGATCGACCTGTGCTGGCGCATGCGCAACAAGGGCTGGAAACTGGCATGTGTACCTTCGTCCGTAGTGTATCATCTCGGAGGCGGTTCGCTCAGTTATGACAACCCGCGCAAAAACTATCTCAACCACCGCAACAACCTGCTGATGATCTACAAAAACAAACAACACCCGTACGGGGTGCTGTTTATCCGTTTCTTTCTGGACTACGCCGCTGCGTGCTTCTATTTGCTGCAGGGTCGTCCCAAGAGTTGCAAAGCGGTCTTCGAGGCGCGCCGAGACTACCGGCGCATGCGTACTGAGTACCGTTAGAAGCCGAAACTCAGGCCACAGGTAAAGGTAAAGTTCTTCCCTTGCAAATACGCCGGAGTATATTTATTGAGATAATACTCCTCCAGGGCTGCGCCGGACAGGTCTTGTGACGTGCCGTCGGCATTCCATCCGCGGTCCTCTCCCTCAATCCGGGTGCTCGTCAGTGCAAACGCGCGGGCGTTGTTGTACGTGAAATCGACGTGCGCATAGCAGTTGTTGAACACCTCATACACGGCGCGGAACTTAATCTCGTCATTGCGCCAGATGGGTTCGCTGAACGGTTGCTGTGCGATGATCGGATCCGTCACCCGCGTTCCCGCTATGTTATGTCGAAGATAATCGTATGCACGGTACTTGGTATCGCAGGTGTAGTCCAGTGTCAGACGCAGACCGCGTGACGGACGATACGCCAGTTGCACAAAGATACTCTGTGCGTTATCCCCCATGTAATGTCCCATCCGGTAACTGTTGGATGTGTAACTGAGCACGTCTATTGAGTGCGTGTAGCACGCTATGTACGAGCGCATGAACTCACCCCGCAGCGACAAACCGCGCACAGGCCATCCGCTCCAGTTGAAGCCCACCAGATACGAAACGGGGTTGTGCTCCGGATTGTTTTTTGGGAGACGCGCGAACTTGAACTCATCCAAATAGAACGAGCCGTACAGCCGCAAATGGTCTGTCGGGCGCACGGTGATAGTCGCAAACGCTTGCGAGTTCTGGTTCTCAGAGTGAATCCCTTTGGTCAACAGGTGGTCCAGCGACTTGTAGAACGCGATGGGAATGAAATATGCGGCTTGCACATTGCGCTCGGCATAGATGATCGAGTTACCGAACGAGAACTGCACATACTTGCAGGGCATGAAGGTGAACATGTTCGCCGCCATGAACTTATTCGCCGGACGGTACTCCCGTTGCGTTACGCCTTCGCTGTCCTTCTCCACGTAGTAATAGGTCGAGTCAATCACATTGCTCACCAGCCATGCATGGAAATAATCAAACTGGAACCATTTGCAGGGGGTCAGTTGGAGGGTCACCATCGGAACGGCAGGATTGTGCGCCGACAAGATGTTCGAGCAATGCTGCGCGTCGCCCCATTGGATACGTTCCCGCTGCACGCTGATACTACCCCACCATGCATAGAGGGACACACCGCCACGCGAATCGGAGAAATCGCCGCCGTAGTTCGCCTCTTTGTACTGCACGCCTGCCAAGTTATTGAGGAATCCGGGCTGTGTGATACGCGAACCGCTCACGCCCTGCCCGCTCCAACTATTGTCGCGGATCGAACCCCAGATTGACAGGTGGTGCGCAATGTCCATCTGCACCTCCGCACCATACACACGGTGCATGAGCAGCCCGTGCGTGTTGTAACTGATGTCCATGCCCAGTATCGGGCGGACGCGCATCTTGAAGATCTTGTCTTTGGTAAGTATATGCAGACTCGGGTCCGCCAATGAGAGGTTGGACACCGGTGTTATCCACTGCGTCACGTGCCGGTGACCGTAACTGTAGTATGTCGGCAGCGTGTCGAGTTCAAGCGCGTAGTCCTGCTTATAAAACTGCAAGTCCTCGCGTTGACGTTTGTTCAACAACGAGTCCTTGCTCTGTGCCTCCACTAACATGCGTGCAATCGCATCGCGTGTATAAGGCTTAATAGCTGCGTTGGACGATATGACACCATCCGTGGTCAGCTCCTCTAAAAAGTCGTAAATCAGCGTGTACTCAATCGCCTCGGGGATACGCTGTGCCATCATGGACAAAGGTAGAAGGACACAGGACAATAGACTTATTACTATTATTCGTTTCATTTTCGTCTTTTGTCTTTTAGCGAAGCGGTCTTTCTTCCTTCATCTGATTTTTTACTTCTCCTCTTTTCCGGAACGTGCGTTCAGTCCCTCAATCACTTTGTCCGTGATGTCGTAGCCGGCTACTTTGTGCATCAGCACGGCGTCATTGAGAATGAGGTGGATATGACCGTCCGCATTGAACTCGTTGAGATAGGATTGTACCGAGTCGGTCAACTGCTGAGTCAACTCTGCCTGTTGATTCATAAAATCATTGGCCAGTTGTTGACGCAGGTTCTCCAGCTCTTGCTGTTTCGCCATCAGTTGCTGCTCTTTTTTCTGCAAACGGGCTTGTTCGCTCTCGGCACGCTCACGGCTGAGGAAAGCACCTGCCTCCAGTTTGCGTTGGAAATTAAGAACGTCCTGTTGGAAGGTCTCATACTCTTTTTGGAAGGTCTTCAACTTCGTATCCAACTTGACGGTCGATTCCTCATATTGGTTCATGAGTTTGTCTTGCGCCTCGATAGCGAACGTATAGTGCTTGAGAATAGAATCCGTATTCACTACAGCAATGGGAATCAACTCTCCCTCTGCTTCTACGGCATCACCGGCAGACTTCTTGGCAAACGGATTGCCGCAGAAATACAACACAAACAAGGCAATCACAGCGACTGCCAGAACGGAATCAATGATAATTGAAATCTTTTTCATAAATCTATTTTTTTAACATCTATTTTATCGGTATTCTCCCTGCGTGCCTCGCGGTCTTGCGCGGTTGCGCAATGAATCTTGTCGCTCCGCATGCGCTCGTTCTCGCTGACATGCTGCGAGCGGAACGAATGATCCTTGCGAAGCAGTACTCCGACACACAACAGCACCATTGCCGTAAGCAACAGTCCTGCCGTAATGCCTATGATAATCCAAATCGAAATACGCATAAATTCAATTCGGGTGCAAATTTACTACAAATTTTTGAAATGTGCAAGATTTTTAACGGTAAAAATCAGATTTAGTTGAATTATTCTGCCAAAAGCTCCTTCACATGCTCTATGAACACACGAACAGCCTGTATATGATGACCGTATTTGTCGAAATCCCAAGTGATGTTCGGCAACTCGCCGTAGCAGCGCTGCAGATGCTGCGAGCAGCGGAAGGGAACGATATCGTCGTTCATGGAGTGGAAGATATACAGCGGTGCTTTCGGAGTCCAGGTCGGGATGATGCTGTCCGTCTCACCTTCCAAAATCGGGTAATGCACCAGACTGGAGCGCAACATACCGCTGTACAGACGCTGTGTCTGCGGCTGACTTTTGTCTGTTGCCTCCGGCGTCAACCAATAGCGAAGCGAATGATTCGGCATACGCAGGTAGATATCGAACGGGCTGATATTCTTCGGTTCAATCCATTTGGTGTACGCTTTTTTCATCGCAGGAGTGAAGAAGAAATCGGTCTGCAGATCCAGGTCATATGCAGCCGAAGTGCCCATTATCAGCACAGGAATGATCATCGGCATCGGGTATTGGGAATGCAGAAAAGACTCGTCATAGGTCGTAGCCACGTCATGCGGTCCGCCGCCGGCAAAGCACGAGATGACATGGATCCGGTCCGCGTACTCCTCTTCTATGAGTTTGAGCGTCCATACGGCGGTCGCCCCTCCCTGCGAGTATCCGAGGATATAGATGCTATCCAGCGGAATACCCAACGCCATACTGTCCAGTACCGGCAGCATCGCCAGGTACAGATCCACCGTGTTACGCGCTGCCAGATCGCCGCGCAGGTACGGGTGCGTGCGGTCTCCCGTTGCACCATAGCCCACGTAGTCCGGCTGCAGTATCACGTACTTGTCACGGAAGGTCTTGGCATCATGCGTAGGACGGTTGGATGGCGCTTCCTGGTTGGAGAAGATGGTATAGTGAGGAATCAGCATGATTCCCTTGGGGGTACTGTCCTGCGGCACCATCAGCCGACCGGAGACGGTCAGCGAATCGCCGTGCTGGTCCACAGACGGATATAGCACCGCACGCTCCAGCACCTCTGCGGAAAGGGAAAGGCACATCAGGGTACATGCCCATACTATGAATACAGTTTTTCTCATTTCGTCATCAGATTATAATTTCGCTGCAAAGATACAACAATTTTCGCACATACGCAACATGTACAGGCGTTTTTTGTTACCGCACCAGTATTTTTTGGGTAAACCACTGCCCGTCGATATAGGTTTTGATGAAATAGAGGCCTTTGGGTAATTGGTCCGTGGTGATGGACAATTGGTCTATGTCGCCTTCGTATATACCGAGCAGTTTGCCGGACACATCCAACAGATAATGAACACCTTCGCCGTGCGGGATGGACGGATTGGACTCCAGCTCTTTTGCATCGAACGGGTTCGGAATAAAATCATTTACTATTTCATCATGTACCATTTGTTCATTTAGACAATCAGGCATTGCGCTGAACTCCACGATGGTACGCACGAGCATGTCGTTGAGGTGCTCCACTTTGAGGGTATCGGTCGTCGGTTTGAGATGTGCCTGACCGATGCCCGAGTCATCGGTCAGGAAGAACGAGGTACCGTTGGTAGCCAGTGCGATGGAGCGCAGCAGCAGCTCGCCGCTCTTGTCCAGTCCGCTGCACACAACCGGCACGATGCGTACGCCGAGAGCCGCGGCATTGAGCACCTGCTCGTGCACCAGCGCCAGTGTAGCTGAGTCGTTGTGACAGGGTGCATCTAACACAAGGAACGCGATGCGCGCACGTGCGTCATTGTCCCATCCGGCGCTGTTGAGTGCTGCCATCAGCGCTTCGGGAATCGCTTCGGGAAAATCGCCTCCGCCGTTGGCTTCCTGCTTGTCAATGAACGTCTGCGTGACCGATATATCGTCCGTCAGACGCGAGATACGCGTGATATACTCATCGCCGTGATCACGATAAACCACTGCGCCGGTACGGATAGCCAGACCGCCTGTTGCCTCTTTGGCACGGGCAATGACATCTTTCATCTCCTCCTGCAAATAGCGCAACTCATCGCCCATCGAACCCGTCGCGTCGAACACAAAGACCACATCCACGTTCTCCGGTGCTTCGCAGGGTTCGTTCAGCACAAAGCGGTTCATGCCTTCGCTCCATGCCATGGCGGCTTGCACCTGATCATCCACGCGAATCTGCAGTCCGTTCGCAGCGATCTGTTCACCGTTCCCGATGAGTGCATGCCACAGTTCCGCCTTGCCGGTGTTGTCCGTCACGGCTTGGAAGAGCGTGTTCCCCTGTGCATCCAACAGGCTCACGGCACGTGCTGCCACCGGAAAACCGTCCGCATTGGTCACCTGCACCGTGTAACGGAAGCGCGGAGCCATGCGCCAGTCCTGAACGTAGGACTGATGCGTACCGTCCAAGATGCTCGGCCACAGATACCACTTGGTGAAATCGTTCACTTC
>JAFPGA010000235.1 GCA_017423085.1 Paludibacteraceae bacterium
CGCCGTCGATGAATCCAACAACAGAAGGGGTCGTACGCTTACCTTCAGCGTTAGCAATGACGATAGGTTCGTTACCCTCCATTACGGCTACACACGAGTTCGTGGTACCGAGGTCAATTCCAATAATTTTAGACATAGTATAGTTCCTTTCTTTTAAATTTTCCAGATTCCCTAGACGGCCTAGATGCTCTAGATGTCCTAGATGCTCTAGATGTCCTAGATGCTCTAGATGCTCTAGATGTTCTAGATGCTCTAGATGTCCTAGATGCTCTAGACGACCAGTCACCTTATAAATGACAAATACTATGCCAAACAAAAAAGTCTGCCAATTTGTCAGTTTTGGCAGACTTTTTAGGGGTTATGGGTTATGGGTTACCGGTTACGGGTTACGGGCTATGTCAGGTCGTAGCCGTAGTGACGGAGACGACCGGTGTTGGAGCGCCAATCGCGGTCCACTTTGACAAAGAGTTGAAGGAAGACCTGTTTTTGGAAGAAATCCTCTATGTCTTTGCGGGCTTGCGAGCCTACCCGTTTGAGCGCCGAACCGGATTTGCCGATGATGATGCCTTTCTGCGAGTCTCGTTCGCAGAAGATGACTGCCGAGATACGGATGATGTCTTCTTCTTCGTGGAAGGACTCCACTTCGACTTCGACAGAGTACGGTATCTCTTTGTCGTAGTTGAGGAGGATCTTCTCTCGGATGATCTCGTTGACAAAGAACCGCTCGGACTTGTCGGTCAGTTGGTCCTTGGGGAAGAAAGGCGGTCCTTCGGGCAGGGCATCCTTGATGGCATCGAAGAGTTGGGCAACGCCAAACTTCTCTTGCGCGGAGATCGGGAAGATCTCGGCTTCGGGAAGTTGGGCATGCCAGAACTCGACGAGTCGCTCGAGGGTGTCTTGCGTGGTCAAGTCTATTTTATTTATAATAAGGAACACGCGTGTGCCCGCGGCAGCCATTTTCTTCACTTTGTCCAGGAAGTCGGCGTTACGCTCGGGGTTATCCTGCACCTCGGTGACGTAGAGCAGCACGTCGGCATCGACGAGTGCTGAACGCGAGAACTCGAGCATCTGACGCTGGAGTTGGTAGTTAGGCGAGAGCACACCGGGCGTGTCGGAATAGACCATTTGGAAGTCTTCTCCGTTCACGATACCCATGATACGATGGCGGGTGGTTTGCGCCTTCGACGTGATGATCGAAAGGCGCTCCCCCACCAACGCGTTCATCAGAGTAGATTTGCCCACATTCGGATTTCCCACAATGTTGACAAACCCGGATCTATGATTACATTCCATATGAGAGTTGACTGACGTCATCTTACATGACTGCGTCATAGAGTTCATCTACCGAGTTGAAGATTTTACCGGTTGAGAGCTTGGTTACTTTGCAGCCAAGTTTAGTCTGGATAGCCTTGAGGTCAATCTTCTTCGGGTCACCCATGAGGATGATAGTTACCGGTTTGCCTTTGATATTCTGCTCATAGAAAGCCTGAATATCCTCGATGGTCAGTGCATCGATAGCCGCAGCGTTGATACGTGCCGGGTCGTCGGTATAACCGAGACGTTGCCAGTACTCGAAGGTCTGTGCCTTGGTACGCATCAACGGTTTAGCGGTCTGACCGGCCTGACGGAGTGCAGCACGGAGCGCCTCCATGTTGGTCGAGTCAATCGGCATATCGTTGAGGATGTCCATGTATGCGCTGATAGCGTCTGCCACCTTGTCGCACTGTGTTCCTATGTAGCCGTAGAAGTAGCAGTTCTTACCCGGCAGACTCGGCGTAGCGTCCACACCGTAAGCGGTATAAGCCATCGAGCGTTTCTCACGAATCTCGTACATGATGAGACCGGTGAAACCGCCGGACATATACTGGTTGAACGCATCCGACTGCACATCCGAAGCGATATCGTACGGACGACCGTTGATGTAGAAATAGAGGTCCGCTTGCTGCACGTTGCTGTTCGGCAAGAAGAGGATAGTCGGCTTGTCGTATGTCACGCGGTCCTGAATGAACGGAGAGTTCGACGGACGCATACCTTCGGTCAACGGCAGGTGTGCAACAATCTGCTCCGGTGTCTGGGTTCCGCAGTAGAAGACATCGAGTGCGTACGTACGTGCCTCAGCGAGAAGCGATTGGATACGCGGCAAGCCCATTTGCCAGATGTCAATGAACGGCACTTGATCCAGATACTCGCTCTTGTCGCCATACAATGCATAAGCGAGGAGCGCTCTTTTCTGGATTGCAGTACGGTTTCTTCCGTTCAAACGGCTATAGAAGACAGCACCTTTCTCCGCATCCAACTGTTTCTGCTCGAGGTACGGCATCAAGAGCTGGCGGGTTACGAGGTTCATCACTTTCTCGTAGTTCTGCTCTTCACCGTTGATGGTGATATAGAAGTACGAATCGTCGCAACTGTATCCCACATAGGAGTGGAGTGCGTTGATCTGCTCATCGAAATCTTTACCTTCAACAGCCGGGCTACCCATGATACCAGCATCGTCCATCATGACAGCTATGTGCTCCAACATCGGTATCTCGTGAGCACCAACTCCGTAACGGAGCGTAAGCGAGAAGATATCGTTCTTGGTGTTCGGCGTATAGTGCAGTGTTACGTTCTCAGCGATTGTTGATACCTGTACATCATTGAAATTGTTGAAGGTACGAACAATCTGCTCGTGCGGCAGCTGCTTGAACGCTTTTGCGTACGGAGTCTCTTCGTGCGAAGGCTCAACCGGTTTGATGTTCGGTTTGGGCAGCGGTTTCGCTTTCCACGACTTGGTTGATTCGTCAAACGAAACCGTCATGTACGGTGCATCGAAATACTTACGAGCCACGCGAACAATCTCCTCCTTGGTGAGGTTCTGGATACGCTCGTTGTAGGTGAAGATGTTCTCAATCGGTTTATCGTACGTGAATGCATCTACGAGCACCTGCATTTTATAAGAAGGATACTCTTCCTGCCATTTCTCCGACTGTGCATAGAGGCTCTTTACCGACGCAATGAGTTCATCGGATATATCTCCGTTTTTAATCTTCTCCACCTCACGCATGATGATCGCCTTGGTCTGTGCATCGGACTCGAAGCGCTGCTGGTTGGCATCGTAGTACGGAACAGCATCAATGATGATACGACCGGCAGTACGACGGGAGTCGCAGTACACGGCTACTTGCGAAACATCACCCTTGGTGTTCACCTTATCCAACAGACCTACGCGGCCGTTATAAAGCAGGGCGCACACGAAATCAAGCACGTCTTGATCCGGATCACCTTCTTTGACACCGTTATAGGTAATATAGAGCTCCGGATAATAACCGAGGTTATAGTGCTTGGACGGGTTTCCTTCGAAAGAGGGATTTCCGTACAACGGGCGCTCCGGCAGCGGTTTGGGCTCCAGACGCGAGAAGGTCTCGGCGATCATCGGTTTGGCTTTCTCAGCATCGAAGTCACCGACGATGATCAATGCCATGTTGTTAGGCACATACCAAGTCTCATAGAACTCAATCAGCTTGGACAGACGCGGGTTCTTGAGGTGCTCCGGCAGACCGATGACATCACGATCGTACGGGCTACCTTTGTAGATATCCGCCAAGAGTTGTTTCTGTGCTTGTGACGACGGGTCGTTGGCATACATGTTGTACTCCTCGAACACGTTCTCAAGCTCTGCCTGGAAAGTACGGAAGACAGGATTGATGAGACGGTCGGAGAAGATGGTGAGCCAACGGTACATCTCTGCAGCCGGGAACGAGTTGTGGTACGCAGTGAGGTCATACGACGTGTACGCGTTCACACCCTCTGCACCGATGAGGTCAAGCAGCACGAAGAAGTCTTCCAACGAAGAGATCTCCGCCTGACGCATAGAGCACTCATTGATTTGGGTAGCGAGTTCCTCACGTACCTTCGGGTCGGTTGCCTCACTATACTGGTCATAGAGGGCAATGATGGAGTCGTAGATCGGTTTCTCTTTTTCCCAATCGAGGGCACCGATACGCTGCGTTCCCTTGAAGAGCATGTGCTCCAAGTAGTGAGCAAGTCCTGTGTACTCGGCCGGTTCATCCACCGCACCTGCGCGAACTACAACGTAACCGGTTACGTCCGGTGCGTCGTGGTCTTCCCACAGCATGACGGTGAGGCCGTTCTCTAACTTGTACTCAGTCAGTCCCTCGCGGGTAAGGGCTGAGCAGACTGCGATGCTGCATACAAGCAGCAGAGCGCTAAGTAGAATCTTTCTCATAATGGTTAATATTTTAGTTAGTTAATTTGTTCTTGTTTACCACTCCAACAGCACTTTACCGCACTGACCGGAAACCATGACATCGAAGCCTTTTTGGAAGTCATCAAAATGGTAACGATGGGTGATAACCGGCGAGAGGTCAAGTCCTCCAAGCAACATCTGCTCCATCTGGTACCACGTCTCCCACATGCGGCGTCCGGTGATGCCTTTGATAGTGAGGGCGTTGAAGATGACATCGGACCAGTTGACTTGCGTGTCAGAGGGCAGGATACCGAGTTGGGCGATGTTCGCACCTTTGTACATATGCTCGATCATGTCGTTGAACGCCGCGGGTGCGCCGGACATCTCCAGTCCTACATCGAAGCCGCGGATACCGAGTTGGAACATCGCATCGGCTATCGTCTCGCCTTTGGAGCCATCGACGGTGATGGTAGCACCCATTTTCTTGGCTATCTCCAGCCGCAGCGGGTTGATATCCGTCACGACGATGTTCTTTGCGCCCGCAAAACGGCATATACCAGCCGCCATCGTTCCGATGAGTCCTGCGCCGGTGATGAGCACATCTTCGCCCAACAGCGGAAAGGCGAGGGCGGTATGAGTAGCGTTACCAAAGGGGTCCATGATGGCTGCGAAATCATCGGGTATCTCCGGACGCAGTCTGACTACGTTGGACTCGGGGATCGTGACATATTCGGCAAAACAGCCGTCCTTACCCATGATACCGACCGAGATCGTGTTCTCACAGACGTGTCCCATGCCCCGACGGCAGTTTCGGCAGTGTCCGCAGACGATGTGTCCCTCGGCGGTGACACGGTCGCCTTCCTTGAAGTTACGCACACCGGCGCCCACTTCCGCTACTACTCCGACGAACTCATGTCCCATGATATAAGGCGGTTTGCAGTGACTTTGCGACCACGCATCCCACTTGTACATATGCAGGTCCGTACCGCAGATAGCAGCCTTGGTGACCTTGATGAGCACATCGTTCACTCCCACTTCGGGCATCGGCACTTCTTCCATCCAGATGCCCGGTTCGGCATATCGCTTTACTAAAGCTTTCACTTTATAATTAAAAATTACAAATTAAAAATTAAAAATTTATTTCAGTACTGCAAGTTTCGTGCCAATCTTGGTAAAGGCAGCGATACACTTATCCAATTGTTCGCGTGTGTGCGCGGCAGAAACCTGTACGCGGATACGCGCCTGACCTTTCGGAACCACCGGATAGTAGAAACCCGTAACGTAGATACCTTCCTTCTGCAGTTCAGCCGCAAAAGTCTGGCTGAGAACGGCATCGTAGAGCATGACGGCACAGATGGCAGACTGCGTAGGTTTGATATCAAAGCCCGCTGCTTTCATTCGCTCCACAAAGTAAGCCGTGTTCTCGTGGAGTCGGTCTTGTAACTCGTTGGAGCGAGTGAGGATCTCGAAGGTCTTGATACCAGCTGCAGCAATCATCGGCGGAATGGAGTTCGAGAACAGATACGGGCGACTGCGCTGGCGCAAGAGGTCGATGATCTCTTTGCGACCTGTGGTGAAACCGCCGACCGAACCGCCGAAGGCTTTACCGAGCGTGCCGGTGATGATCTCCACTTTGCCGCGCAGGTTATACAGTTCGGTCACACCGTGTCCGGTCTTACCTACCACACCGGCAGAGTGCGACTCGTCCACCATGACAAGCGCGTTGTATTTGCGCGCCAGTTCGTATATCTTATCCAGCGGACATACGTTACCGTCCATCGAGAAGACACAGTCGGTAGCAATGATGCGGAAACGCTGTGCCTGTGCCTCTTTGAGTTTGGCTTCGAGGTCCGCCATATCACCGTTCGCATAGCGGTAACGCACTGCTTTGCACAGACGTACACCGTCGATGATAGACGCATGGTTGAGCGCATCGGAGATGATGGCATCCTCTTCGGTCAGCAGCGGTTCGAACAGACCTCCGTTCGCATCAA
>JAFPGA010000236.1 GCA_017423085.1 Paludibacteraceae bacterium
AGGCGTAGTCATCTACTTTGCGATGCTTATCCAGCGTCCATTCACGCAGATTATGCACGTATATCTCGCAAAGCCCTTTGGTCTTCGCGCGTTGGATAATGGAGTGGTTGAGCGGTGATTCCAACAACTCCGGACAACATGTGATGATATCAATTCTCATAAATTTCAATTTTAGGGTACAGGATCGTAGCCGGAGCCACCCCAGGGATGGCAGCGCAGGATGCGCTTGATACCCAGCCAACCGCCTTTGAAGATACCGTATTTGAGTACGGCTTCCACCATATACTGGCTGCAAGTCGGCGTGTAGCGGCAGGAAGGAGGTGTAAGCGGCGAGATGAACACGCGGTAGAAATAGACCGGAATGAGGAAAACTTTGCGAACTAAAGTTTTCCATTGGATATTGGATATGGGTGATTGGTGATTGCTCATTCCTGCCTTATTTTCTTAAGTGCCTTGATGACCGCTTTCTCGATAAGTGCGTAGGGTTGTTCCTCCTTATCCATATAGTTAAACGCAATCAGATAATGGTGATTGGTGATTGGTGATTGGTGATTGTCCAACAGATCCTGGTGCAAGCGGTAGGCTTCGCGCATCAAGCGGCGCAAGTGATTGCGTTTGACCGCGCGTTTGAAGAGCGATTTGGGAGCCCAAACCAGCACTTGTGTGTCGCTTTCGGTCGGCATATAGGTTACACGTAAGGGCCACGCCGTAAAGCGCTTGCCTTCTTTGTACAGGTGCGCAATGCGCTCCTGTCCGCACAACCTGCTATGTTTAGGAAAGCTGTTCGCCATTCGCCTTTCGGCCATTAGCCGTTGTTCTTATCCAGATAGTCGGCAATCGCCATAGGCAGGGACGCAAACGCCTTTCCCGGTCCGGCTTCGATGTCAATGCGGTAACCTGCCTCTTCCAATGCACGGATGGTGCCTTCGCCGAAAGCAGCAATGAGTGTCTTGCCTTGTTTCCAGTCCGGGAAATTCTCTTTGAGTGACGTGACTCCGGCAGAGGTAAACAAAGCAATGATGTCATAGTCAAATGGGCGTCCTTCCGGCCATGGAGTAGTCACTGTGCGATACATGATGGCGGGGGTTACTTCCACGCCGTTGTCGGCAAACATATTGATCTGGTCATCCGTATGAATATCGGATAGTACCATCAGATATTTCTCGTTCGGACGACGGTGCATGGCGGGCAGCAGATCCTCGAACTTGTTTCCTGTCTCCGGGAAAAAGACCTTGCGCTTACGATAATTGATGAACTTCTGCAGATAGAGTCCCACCTGTTCGGAATTGCAATAATAGTGCATGGACTCCGGCACATTGAGGCGCATCTCTTCGCACAAACGGAAGTAATGTTCAGCCCCTAATCTGGAGTTCAGTATGACAGCCGTATAATCCAGCGGATTAATGTGCTGCTGCCGGAACTCTCTGGCGGAAAGACCCTCAATGTGAATGAACTGATAGAACTCGCATTTCACATCAAACTGCTCCTCCAGACGAGAGTAGGGATTGTGCGCCGTTTCCGGCTTCGGTTGAGAAAAAAGAATTTTGTTTATCATAAGATAGCAATCATTTTATCGGATAAAACATAGAGGGATGCGATAGGCAGCACCTCTAATGTGCCTATATAGAGTGTGAGATAAACCACGGCAATCGGGGACACGATATACAACCGTGCACTGCGGTATATCCACATTCCTAAAAAGAGTACTGCCACAATCCCTGTACCCCATTGTGCAAGCAGCGGGGTGCCGATTCGTAGCATCGCCAGCACAATAGGATAGAGTGCTACAGCGGCCAATGTGACAATATCGGCATATAACTCATATGTCTTTCCAAATCTGCGCGAGAGCGCAAACGTATAATCGATGATGCGGTTGAAGAGCATTTTGAGCAACAGTAGCGCTACCACCAGTCCGCATATCACCGCAAATGCGGCGAAGGAGAAACCGGTTCCCTTGTACACGCAAAGGCATAGAGCCATCGCGATGGTGCCGATGCGGAAGACCGAGATGAGCATTTGTCCCAGAAACGTGTTGGGTGACTCCTTATAGGTTCGGTCCGTTTTGGCAATCAGCGACTCGTGTGCCTGGGTGATGATGCCGGGTTGCAACCACTCGCTGACAATAGCGCATAGCAACAGCACCAACATCGTCCATCCGCACCACGGGGCGCTCATCGGAGAGATAATATGTGCAATTTCTTCAAACACGTGTCACAAATCATTTGTCTTCTATCCACAGATACATCTTGTCTCCCCGGCGGATGAGTGTATCCGTTTTGAGGGAGAAGAACTGTCCCTGTTGTACTCGTTGTGTCGGGTTACCGTTGGTGTCGCGCAGTCCTTGCGCCTTGCACGCATAGACACCGGTTGTCTCGCCGGTGATGAGCAGGTCTTGTCCTTCTTCAATCGCGTCCACGGCTTCTACCACGAACTCCGCCACGCTCAGGTTCTTGAAGAAATTGGTACACTTGGCGGCATACACTTTCTTGCGCGTAGCCTTGTTGCCGTAGGAACGCGTCCACTCGCCGAGGCGCTGTCCCTGGTAGTATCCGTCCCAGAACCCGCGGTTGAAGACGCGGCTTAGGCGTTCGTCCCAGTCGGCTATCTTGGCTTCTATTCCGCATGGCTGCTCGCCTCCGGAGGCTCTCCGGTCGTCGGCATATTCGCCGCGCTGCCATGCTTCCACCGCCTCTTTGTAGCAGCGCACCACCGTGTCAACATATTCGGCACCGCGTGCACGGCCTTCGATCTTGAGCACCCGCACACCGGCATCCAGCATCTTGTTGAGGAAATGGATGGTCTTCAGGTCCTTGGGACTCATGATATACTGATTGTCCACATCCAGCTCCAAGTCGGACGATTTGTCCTTGACCGTATACCCACGGCGGCATACTTGCACGCATGCGCCGCGGTTGGCACTCAGACCGTAGTTGTTAAGGCTCAGATAGCACTTACCGCTCACCGCCATGCACAATGCGCCGTGGCAGAACATCTCGATACGAATCGGTTGTCCGCTGCGGCCGCAGATATGCTGTTCCTGAATGTCGCGGTAGATCGATGCCACCTGGTCCATGTTCAACTCACGTGCCAAAACCACCACGTCTGCGAACTGTGCATAGAACTTCAGCGCTTCGGTGTTGGCTATATTGAGTTGGGTAGACAGATGCACTTCCTGCCCGATGCTGTTGGCGTACTGCATGACGGCGATGTCGGATGCGATGATGGCATCCACTCCGACCGCGTGCGCCTTATCGACTATTTGTCGCATGAGCGGCAGGTCGTCGGGATACATGACCGTGTTGACCGTAAGGTAGGTCTTTACACCCGCTTCACGACAGGTGGCTACGATGGTAGCCATGTCATCCGTGGTGAAGTTGACCGAACTGCGGGCACGCATGTTCAGGTGCTCAATGCCGAAATAGACACTGGTAGCACCGGCTTGTATCGCCGCTGCCAGACTCTCCCAGCATCCGACAGGAGCCATTATTTCGATTTGATCAACCATTCTGCTATTTGTACGGCATTGAGGGCGGCTCCTTTGCGGATCTGGTCACTCACGCACCAGAAACTGAGTCCGTTCTCGTCGCTTATATCTTGTCGTATACGCCCGATGAACACTTCATCTCTACCACTGAGGAACAGTGGCATGGGGTATATCTTGTTTTCCGGTTCGTCCATCAGCACGCAGCCTTTGGCGTTGGTGAACGCCTCTTTGGCTTGTTCTACGCGGATGGGTTGCTCCGTTTCGACCCATATACTCTCGCTGTGCGCCCGGAGCGAAGGCACACGCACGCAGGTTGCACTCACTTTGACGTCTGAGTGCATGATCTTGCGCGTCTCGTGGTACATCTTCATCTCCTCTTTGGTGTAACCGTTGTCGGTAAACACATCGATATGCGGAATGAGGTTGTAGGCCAGTTGATACGCAAACTTGTTCACCGTCACTTCCTCGCCGTTGAGTACCTGACGGTATTGGTTCTCCAGTTCTTTCATCGCCTGAGCACCTGCGCCGGAAGCCGCCTGATAGGTAGCTACATGCACACGCTTGATATGACTGAGTCGCTCGATGGCCTGAAGTGCCACCACCATCTGAATCGTGGTGCAGTTCGGGTTGGCGATGATGTTACGCGGACGGTTCAAGGCATCCGCCGCATTCACCTCGGGCACGACCAACGGCACATCTGCGTCCATGCGGAAAGCGGACGAGTTGTCGATCATGATGGCACCGAAGCGGGTGATGTCTTCCGCATACGCACGTGATACGCTCGCGCCCGCGGAGACAAAAGCAATATCGACGCCCTTGAAAGCGTCGTTGTGTTGCAGCAGTTGTACTTCGTACTCTTTGCCGCGGAATTCGTACTTAGTGCCGGCACTGCGTTCCGAACCGAATAAACGGAGTTCGGACACGGGAAACTGCCGTTGTGCAAGCACACGCAGCAGTTCCTGTCCGACGGCGCCAGAGGCGCCAACGATAGCAATTACCATGATTATGCCAATGCAATAATCGTGTCAGCTTCAGCCTCGGTGAAGGAGATTTTACCCTCGCGAGCCAGCCAACCGAGTGCCAAATAGAGCTCCTCGTTTTTGAGTTTGGTAGCTTTCTTCAGTGCTTTCAAACCTTGAGCACCGTTCTGCAGAGCACCCCAGATGAGGCCTGCGTTCTCACCAATTTTCGTAATCATAATACAAATACCTTAAATAATTTTTTGACTAATATGGTGCACTTAATGGGGGCACCTTACCCTATATCTTTCATCTTTAAACCTTCAACTTATTCCTCCCACTTCTTGAAGATCAGACATGCGTTGTGTCCTCCGAAGCCGAAGGTGTTGCTCAGCGCGTACCGAATATCGCGTTTCTGCGCCTTACCGAACGTGAAATTGATGCGATAGTCGATGTTCTCGTCCATGTCCTCGGGGTCGTGATTGATGGTCGGCGGGATAATACCGTTTTTCAACGCCATGATGCACGCCAGTGCTTCTACGGCTCCGGTTGCACCAATCAGGTGTCCGGTCATGGACTTGGTGGAGTCCAGGTTCATGTCATAGACATGGTCTCCAAACACGCGCTGGATAGCTTTGATTTCCGTCACATCGCCTAAAGGCGTGGACGTACCGTGTGTGTTGATGAAATCCACCATGTCCGGTTCGATACCTGCATCTTGTATAGCGAGCCGCATCACCCGCTCTGCACCTTTGCCTTCCGGATCCGGTGCAGTCATATGGTAGGCATCGGAAGTCATGCCTTCGCCGATAATCTCGGCATAGATCTTTGCACCACGTGCTTTGGCGTGTTCATACTCCTCCAGAATCAGACAAGCGGCTCCTTCTCCGATGACGAATCCGTCACGCGATTTGGAGAAAGGACGGCTGGCAGTAGCGGGTGAGTCATTGCGGGTGGAGAGTGCATGCAGTGAGTTGAATCCTCCTACACCGGAGACGGTGATGTCGGCATCGGCACCGCCGGTCAGCAGTACATCGGCATGACCGAGACGAATCTGGTCAAAAGCGGACGCTACGGCATGAGAGGAAGAAGAGCAAGCGGTCGAAACGGAGAAACTCAAGCCGCCCAGACCATATCGAATCGATATCTGTCCGGCTGCGATGCTCGGGATAGCTTTCGGGATCATGAAGGGATTGAAACGCGGTGTGCCGTCACCTTCGGCAAAGGTGCACACCTCTTGCTCCAATGACTGCAATCCGCCCATTCCGCTGCCCCATACGACACCGACGCGGTCACGGTTTTCTTTGTCCAAATCCAATTGACTATCGCGCAGTGCTTCGTCCGCTACGTACACAGAGAACTGCGCATAGCGATCCATCTTACGTGCTTCTTTGCGATCGATATACTCTTCGGGATTGAAATTCTTCACCTCTCCTGCAAACTGTGTCTTGAAGAGGCTTGCATCAAATGCGGTGATAGGCGCAATACCGCTGACTCCTTTCACCAACGCTTCCCATGTCTCAGGTGCAGAGTTTCCCACGGGAGTGAGTGCGCCCAGCCCTGTTATTACAACTCGTTTTAACTGCATGTCAACTTAAATGTATAAATATAGCATACGAGTTTACAGTGCACCCGTAAACTCGTAAACCACCTGTGGAAACGAATTACTTCGCTGCTTTTTCCACATAAGCGATAGCGTCGCCTACTGTAGCAATCTTCTGTGTATCCTCATCGGGGATAGAGATGCCGAACTCCTTCTCAAACTCCATGATCATCTCCACTGTATCCAACGAATCAGCGCCCAGATCGGTCTGGAAATTAGCATCATTCGTTACTTGAGACTCCTCAACACCAAGCTTATCAACGATGATTGCTTTCACTTTTGCTTCAATTTCTGCCATAATACTAAATGTTTAGTTATTAATTATGTGTGTTTTTTGATAATTTCA
>JAFPGA010000237.1 GCA_017423085.1 Paludibacteraceae bacterium
AAGCAGGTTTCTGCGCTCTACGGACATCGTCTCAGGCATCGTGAGGATCACTTTGTATCCTTTGATGCGACCTACCCACGCCAGACCTACGCCTGTGTTTCCGCTCGTAGGTTCGATGATGGTTGCTCCGGGTTGCAGTTTGCCGCTACGTTCCGCATCTTCTATCATCGCAAGCGCGATACGGTCTTTAACCGAACCGCCCGGGTTAAAACGCTCCAGTTTGAGGAGCAGACGGGCATTACCAACAGGAAGTTCGAGCATCGGCGTATGGCCAATCAGCTCTATTAAGTTTTGAACTATCATATACTGCGCAAATAGATTCTAACAGCCTCAGCAATCATCTCGCTGCAGGGACGTTTTTCGTAATATTTGGGGGTTCGCTCGGCGGGCTTCGGCTCTTCTGGACGCGGTGCAAGACCTAACAACTCCGCACAAATCAGACTGCCATATTGGGCTTTGAAGTCTCCGGCAAGTTGCTGCACGAAGGCATAGTTATTCATTTTGCCCTCGTTGTCATGAGGCGTGCAGGAACCGTTTTGGAGTCCGGCGAGCATGAACATGCCGGAAGCAGCCCCGCAGACGAGGCGCATGCGACCCATGCCACCGCCAAAAGAAGCGGAGAGACGCAAGGCCAGTTGTTCATCGGTTATACCGTACAGGTCCGCACAGGAAGTAAAGACCGCCTGGCTGCAGTTAAAACCCTGTTTGAATAATTCCACCGCACGTTGTGCGCGGGTTTCGATTTCTTGTTCGCTCATAGTAAACACTTTTGCGGCTGCAAAAGTACTACATTTTTTGCACATACGCAAGGAAAAAGAGAAAAAAATAAATAAAAACGCTTGGCAGGGATGCTGCCAAGCGAAAGTGTGGTGTTTAAAGTCTGAGATTATTCAGCCGGTTTAACAGCGTTGTACTTCTCGTTGAACTCATCGTCAGACATTTGAACGAACTTTATGAGGTCAATGATAGCCAAAACCCAGATTACTAACGGAGCGAATGCCGGAAGGATGAGCCAGGACAGTACAAGACCACCCAGGGTAACACCTAAATACCACCAAGCACGTTTCTTGTCGCCCAGATAGAACCAGTGAGCACCGTAAACACCCAAGCATATTGCAAAAACAATTGCAAGCGTTTTGTCTTTCTTGTTTTCCATAATTGAAAAATTTGTTTGTTAATATTCGTGTTTATTGATCGTGAGTTCAAAAAATCGGGGCAAAGTTACTACTTTTTTCCGACATATGCAAATTTTGCGTACATTTTTCGTAAAAAAATACGCGCACGCTTGCGCAAGTCATTTTTTTTTACTACCTTTGCAGCGATTTTGTAAATTAGGAACATTAGGGACTAAAATAGAACATTATATGGAATTAAGTGAACAAGAGATTGTACGCCGTCAGAGTTTGCAGACGATGCGTGATATGGGAATAGACCCCTACCCTGCGGCTGAGTACGAAGTAACAGGGTATTCGACTGAGATCAAGGCCGGTTTTGTGGATGAAGGCGACGGAGTATGGCACACAGGTGACGAAGTGCGCATTGCCGGTCGTCTGATGAGCAAGCGAATCATGGGCAAGGCTTCGTTCATCGAGTTGCAGGACTCGAAGGGACGTATTCAGGTTTATGTCAGCCGTGATGATATACAGGCACCGGTAGCCGAAGGCGAGCAGCCGACGACCGTGGAGCAGCAGATGTACAATGTGGTTTTCAAGAAACTGCTGGACATCGGTGATTTCATCGGCATTGAGGGATTTGTGTTCCGCACCCAGATGGGTGAGATCTCCGTACACGCGAAAAAACTGACGGTGCTCGCTAAATCGCTTCGTCCGCTGCCGATTGTGAAGTACAAAGACGGTGTGGCGTACGACGGATTCAATGATCCCGAGCAGCGTTATCGTCAGCGTTATGTGGATCTGGTAGTGAACGAGGGTGTGAAGGACACCTTCCTCAAACGCGCAACCATTCTGCGCACGATGCGTCAGGTGTTTGACGAGGCAGGTTACACAGAGGTAGAGACGCCGATCCTGCAGCAGATTGCAGGTGGTGCGAGCGCACGTCCGTTCATCACCCACCATAACTCGCTGGACGTGGATATGTACCTGCGTATCGCAACGGAGTTGTACCTCAAACGTCTGATCGTAGGCGGTTTCGAGGGTGTGTATGAGATCGGTCGTAACTTCCGCAACGAAGGAATGGACCGCAGTCATAACCCCGAGTTCACGTGCATGGAGCTCTATGTGCAGTACAAGGACTATAACTGGATGATGAGTTTCACCGAGCAGTTGCTGGAGAAGATAGCGATTGCGGTCAACGGCACGACCAAAGTGCAGATCGGTGACCACGAAGTGGATTTCAAAGCCCCGTACCGCCGTCTGCCGATCTTGGATGCGATCAAAGAGAAGACCGGTCTGGACTTGGCATCGATGAGCGAAGACGAGATACGCGTAGAAGCCAAGAAACTGGGTGTAGAAGACACCGAGCATATGGGTAAGGGCAAATTGATCGATGAGATCTTCGGCGAGACCTGCGAAGGTGCGTTCATTCAGCCGACGTTCATCACCGACTACCCCGTCGAGATGAGTCCGCTGACCAAGATGCACCGCTCCAAACCGGGTCTGACCGAGCGTTTCGAGCTCATGGTCAACGGCAAAGAGTTGGCGAACGCCTACTCGGAGCTCAATGACCCGATTGACCAGTATAACCGTTTCGTAGAGCAGATGAAACTCGCTGACAAGGGCGACGACGAGGCGATGGTCATTGACCATGATTTCATGCGCGCGCTCGAGTACGGAATGCCGCCTACGTCCGGTATCGGTATCGGTATTGACCGTCTGGCTATCCTCATGACCGGCCAACCGACGATCCAAGAAGTACTATTGTTCCCGACGATGAAACCGGAGGCTTAATTAGAAATTAAGAATTAAAAATTAAAAATTACGAATTATGTATCGCAAGATAGCTATACTCGGTTCGGGTTCTTGGGCTACTGCATTGGCAAAGATCGTGATGCAGAACCAAGGCGAAATCAACTGGTTCATTCGCCGTCAGGAAGTGATTGACGAGTTCATCAGTACCGGCAAGAACCCTACTTATCTGGGTGCCGCCAGTTTTGACGTGAGCCGTATTCATTTCTCGGCAGACATCAACCAGACCGTCGCTCAATCGGATGTGCTCATTCTCGCTATCCCGTCTCCGTACGTGAAGCAGAGCTTGAACAAGATCCGTCGTGACATGACCCACAAGGTGGTTATCTCTGCTGTCAAAGGTATGATCCCGGATGACAACATCATCATCACCGAGTACCTGCACAACCGTTTCGGCATCTCGTACGACCAGTTGGGTGTGATCGCCGGCCCGTGTCACGCAGAGGAGATTGCGCTGGAGCGTCTAAGTTATCTGACCATCGGCTGCGAGAACCGCAAGAACGCCGAGGCGTGGTCCAAACTGTTCCAAACACCCTACGTACACACCACCGTGTCCAGCGATGTGACCGGTCTGGAGTACAGTTCGGTGATGAAGAACATCTACGCAATCGCTGCCGGCATGTGCCAGGCGCTGCATTACGGCGACAATTTCCAAGCCGTGCTGCTGTCCAACGCGATTCAGGAGATCCAGCGTTTTGCAACGGCGATGAGCAATGTGCCGCGCGACATCACCATGTCGGGTTACCT
>JAFPGA010000238.1 GCA_017423085.1 Paludibacteraceae bacterium
CGTAGTAGTGGAACTGCGGGAAGAGCACGGACTCGTTCGTATCGTCCAGCGAGAAACCGAAGCGGCACTCGGTAGCGAGATAGCCCAACTCCTGATAGTAGGTCTTGTCCCAGTTGAACTGGTCCATGTATTTGTCCATGTAAATCTTCGTGTTGCCGCATTTCCAGGTACTGAGGTCCTGCAACCACGGCCAGAAGTCGTTCGGATACACATGTCCCTTTTCCGCCAATATCTTACGAAGCTCTGCGGCACGCTCGGGTTTGGGAGATATATACGCATCCAATTCCGAACGAATCTCAAACGGGATGTCGAAGTTCTCGCTGATGCCGCCGGTCTCAATGTCATGTATCATCTCTTCCGTATTCTCATTGAGCACGCGCAGCAGTTCCAAAATAGTGGATGGGTTGGCTGTCGCCCACAGCGTCACATCGCGGTGCTGCAGCGCCAGGCGCATGAGTGTGTAGTTACGGGCTCCGTAGTCTGGAATAGACATCACCGCTGCCGGACCGGTATAGTGCTTCTTGATGATCGGCGGGATATCGCGCACCAGCACACCGCTCACGGCTCCGAATAACGTGCCGTCGGGTGCGTAGCCTTCGCACTCCTTACCGACCGTGGTAAATATATGTCCGCCGAAAATACGGCTGCGGTGCTTGACGAAGTTCCATGTCCAGATATGCGACATCTTACCGTACACATCCTTGAGGTACTTATGCGTCATCGGGATCCATTTGGGTTCGCTGGTCGTTCCCGATGTGGTAGCGTACATGTCCGGCTTGCCGGGGAAAAGCACATTCTCTTCGCCGTTCTTGTGGCGCTCCACGTACGGACGCAAGGTCTCGAACGAATTGTTCACCGGCACGTACAAGCGGTACAAACGGAACAGGTCTTCTGCCGTGGTTGCAGACAGAATACGGTCAAAATGGTGCTCTTTACCATACACGGTGTCGCGGGAGATAGTCAGGATATCGCGCAGCGTCTTCTCTGCCGTGTGCCGCGGCTTGCGACTCCAGAACCGCAAACGAAGCGTCTGCATACCGCCGACTATCATCAACATCGTGTTGATCAACCACGGATAAGGCAGTGCTCTGCCTTCATTATCCAGATACGGTTTGATTTTGCTCATAGTTAGCCAATATAATAAATCGCTGCAAAGATACAACATTTTTTTGAAATACGCAAGCGCGCGCGTTTTTTTTCTTAATTTATTTGCGTATATGATTTTTTTTTCGTAACTTTGCAGCCGGTTTTTGGCGTGTAGTGTGTCGAAACCGTTTTTAACCGAACACAAACAAACACTAATACTTATATTTTAACAGACAATGGAAAAGAAAAAAAGAGTTTACACCTTCGGTAATGGTAAGGCTGAAGGTAACGCACAAATGCGTGAACTGCTGGGTGGCAAGGGTGCTAACTGCGCTGAGATGAATTTGGTCGGTGTGCCTGTTCCTCCTGGATTCACTATCACCACCGAAGTCTGCAACGAGTACTACCAGGTAGGTCAGGAG
>JAFPGA010000239.1 GCA_017423085.1 Paludibacteraceae bacterium
CTCGCTTGCGGTGTTCGAGGGCTTATACCTGTCAGCCCTGCCTGTGACCCCATGATTGAGGACTACACGCGCATGGGGCGCTGGGAAGAGGACGATGCGTTCCTCCCATCTCCCGGCGATGTGATTTTCTACGATTGGCAGGATACCGGCGCGGGCGACAATCATGGCTCTACTGATCATGTGGGCATCGTGACGAGTGTGGACGGCAATACAATCACGGTCATTGAGGGCAATAAATCCGACAGCGTGTGCTATCGCACGATTCAGCGCAACGGGCGATTCATCCGCGGCTACGGCAGACCGGATTATGCACGATGGGCAGAGACGGCGCAGACCCCTGTTGACGGCAAAGAGGGCGAGGTAACTATCATCATCGACCCGCCCGCAGAAGAAACGGAAGGGGATGCAAAGCCCGCCGCGAAACCGCTTGTCACCGGACTCCCGGTCCTGCGTAAGGGTGACAAGGGCGAGGTCGTTAGAGCCGCGCAGCTCCTGCTAAATGGCCGTTACTGCTCCTGTGGAATGTGGGGCGCTGACGGCGAGTTCGGCCCCGCTACACGCTCCGCAGTTCTCGCGTTCCAGAGACGGAACGGCCTTGAGGCTGACGGCATCATCGGCGGTCAAACTTGGGCGGCTCTGTTGGGAGTTTAATTACTACCCAAATTACTACCAAACGCTCAAACCGTTGCGGCACAATGGGTTTGGCTGTTCATAATTGGGTTCGAGTCCCGTACGGGTCACCACACAAAATGCCCCACGAAATGTTCAGTTTCGTGGGGTTTTTGCTGTTTTTGTTCACTTTTTGCCCTATAAAGTATGATTACAAAAACTTTAGTTAGTTAAAGAGTAGCACAAAATAAGGGGTATTTTTCACGATTTAGCATATGCTCTCACAAAATTTTACTACCCATTTTACTACCCATTATTACGGAGAGTAAAACTTTTTCATGCGCTGGATGTCCTCGTTGGCATCTTGCGCTGCGAGGTGGGTATAGATGCGGTGGACGGTATCGGGGTTGCTCCAGCCGCCCTCGCGCATTGTAGTCAACTCCGACCAACCGAGATGGTAGGCGAGTGACGCAAAGCTGTGACGGAGGCCGTGAACACCGACTTGCGGTAGTCCGTTTTTCTCGCACAGTTTGTTTATTAAGCCGTACATGGTTGTTGGGTTTGTTGTAATAAGTCTGCCTTTTTTACCACTAACTACATCATTTAGGCGCGGAATGACTATGTTGACCGTGCGTGTTGACGATGTTGTTTTGTTGGTGGCTTTGTCGGTCAGCTTATTGTTCTCACCGATGACGGATGCCCCGCGCACATAGATCAGACCGCGCTCCGTGTCTATATCGTCAGAAGTAAGATGTAATATTTCTGACCGCCGAAGTCCGTGCAGACCGAGCAAGATGCCCAGCTCATAGGGTTTGCCCTTGCATTTGTCAAGTAGAATTGAGATTTGCTGATAGTCGAGCCAGGGGCGTTCCGCTTTGTGTTTTTGGGGCAGATTGATTTCGGGTATTGGGAACTGTGCGTGTTTGAGCGATGCCGTCACCAATCTCCACGCATTGTGTACGGTCTTTGGAGCGCGTGTACGGGATTCTTCGTTCACCATGCGTTGATAGTTTATCTGCTCCACATCTGCGCTCATATAGCCCTTAAATCGCGTCTTACGATATGATTTGTAGGCGTTGATGGTAGAGGGCGAGAGAACCGCGTCATTATCTTTAATATAGTTGTCTATTGCCGTTCCGAGGGTAATCTTCGGAGCGGCTTTTTTTATTTCTATCAGTTCAGACTTCGCTGCTCTTGCTTTCGCGTAGTATTCTTCCTCGCTCTCGCCGGACACATAGACGCGCTGACCGTCAACTGTCAGTTGGGCAAACCATGTGTTGCCCTTCCGCTTCGGAACAGGAACGCGCACCTCATTGGATGCTGTTAGTTGTTGATGACCGCACCAGTTGCAGTAGATGGAGTTGTCTGCGATCTCGCGCTTGCAACGCTTACACTTCATTGTAGATAGTCCTCACAGATATATATCGGCAGACCGTTATAGAAGTCATCGTCAAGGATATGGTTCAGTTCGTGAATGTAGTCTTCAATCTGCTGTTCTCTGCTTCGGCGTGGGTCAAGGTAAATACTGAATGTGCCGTCATCGTTGGGCATAATAAACGCCCATATCTTTGGCGGCAATTTCATGTAACGAATGAAATAATCGCAGTTCTCTATTGGCATACACAATTTAAGTAGCGTCCTCTTTCATCTTTTCAATCTGCGAGATCAGAGCATAGACCGATGACGGCGGCAAATCACTCGCGCTGTTTAGCAAAACACGGAGATCGTCACGCAGCGTTTCGCGTGGGTCTGACTTTTCATAGTCTGCGAGGGTCACGCCGAGGCACTTTTCAATCTGCGCGATTTTATCCTGTGACGGATCGTATTGCCCTGTGCGCCATTGAGAAAATGTCGCACTTGATATTCCGCTCTGCGCGTAGAAATCGCCCCTTGATATTCTGCGCTCTGCCAAAATGGTTTCAACTATCCGAACAACTGTTTTTCCGTCCATAGTGCGCTCCTTTCAAGCGTTTCCAAAGCCGCACTTAGGATTTGC
>JAFPGA010000240.1 GCA_017423085.1 Paludibacteraceae bacterium
CAGCCCAAAGGGCGGTCTGTTCGGCAAAAACGCCGAACATGTATGGCAAAAGTAATATATAGTGCCGGTATCGACAGTGTATCCGGCGCACTGAGCAAACCGGGTAAGAACCCGCAACACAGCTGCAACAAGATGCTGCTTGGCACGCACCGAACCGCAGCTACCACTAACCCTAATTGTAACCGCTTGTTCCTGCGCAAGAAAGTGGAGCGCTCGACTCTGGTAACCACCAACGAGGTCAGACAGCGTAGCCGCTTCGGTGCGGTGTCAGCAGCAGTAGCGGCTCGTTCCAAAGACCTCTCGAAGATGTCTGCCGACCAGATGGCTTTCGCTGCTCAGAAGGATCAGCCGAACGGCAAAAAGACCATGCTCTCCTTCCTTTGGAAGCTGGAGTTGGAGGCTTACGATGCCGAGCATAACGTGTAAGCCCCACCCTAACCCACTAACCCTTTAACAATCATGTCCAATCAACAGATTTACAAGATGGTAGCAACAGTGGCTACCGCCATCGTGACTTGCGTAGCGATTGCGTTGGGATTGAGTTCGTGCAACGTGACACGGACGATCACAACTCGCAGCGAAGCTTGGCAGAAAGGTGACACCAGTGTGGTCATTCAGACCAAAACGGTGGAGACGTACGATGCGACGAAGAAGCTGTAAGAAACAAAGAGCCCTCGGGGATAAATCCTCGGGGGCTCTTTAAAAAAGTAAAAAAGCGTCTCAGATTTACTCAATCACCTGTCCGCAAGGACTGACCGTGGACATATAGGTATTGGTATTGAGCCAATTGCCCCAGAGGGTCTGCTGGTGGAAGCGGGAATACTCGTACGCCTGCTTGGTGGTGTAGCTGTACGTGCCCACCTGCTTGTTATACATCTCCTTATCAATCACATAGACAGAGAGCGTATATTCCGGCACCCGCGCATCTTCCTTATTGAACACCCCGAGACGCTTCAGAAAAATCTTTTCAAAGGCCGCCTTCATGTCCGTAGCGATGGCTTTGAGTTCGGCATCGTTGGTCTCAGCTGCCAGTTTATTGGCATAATCGAGTGCGTCGTAGAAATTCGTGCGGACAGCGGGTTTATAGGCCTTGTCCATCGCACGGTCAATTGCCTCAGACTGTGTAGGATAGAGTTCTACCAGACGTTTCGACAAACGGGTGAAAACAGGGTCCAGCACTGCGAACTCGGACGATTTGATGAAGTTGAAATCGCCATTCATGGCAACCCCTTGAGCGGAATAAAGTTCTTTCCAATGATTCTCCATCGTAGTCAGCGCCGCTTTACCTGCCTTCTCAAAATCCGTATTGGCGTAAAGCGCCTGCACAAGCGTCTCCACCATCCATCCGTCGCTGGCCAGCAGGTGCATCGAAGAGAAGAGGTAATCGGCCTTGTCGTATATCTCATCCAAGGTCTCCATATTGCCCAAGAGGCAGTTATGGAAATAGATAGCCTTGAAATGCGGCACTTGAGATTGGGCGATTGCTTCGCGCAGTTCAAACATGGTCAGGGCCTCGGCGTTGCCCAGCGTGTCCGTAGGCAGCCACTCGTCGTAGAGCACGCCCTGAGGGGCTTTCTTCTGATCGCCGTTCCGCAAGTCCTTCGGATAATCCGCATTTGGGTCAAAGCCTGCTCCGTGGCCCCAAATGAGGAGAATATAATTATGCGCAGGCATGTTCTTTTTCATTTCATCGATGCTAATCTTGAGACACTCAGGATCATACATCGCAAAATCCTCCCACCCCGTTGTAGCCGACGTATAACGGAGCGAATCCAGATTGGTGGTTGAGGTCAACTCAAAATCCATCAATGTACCGGGGGCCGCATATTTCTGTTTTTGGCCCTCCTCCGGAGCCTTGCCGTACTTATAGAGGAACGAGATACGCACCTGTTTGCTTTTCATCTGCGGCTTGAGACGCTCCCAGAGGTCCTCCATAATACAGTCCATATGACCGCCCGCATTGCCGTAAACCAGGATACTGTAGCGGGCCACGCCGTCTTCCGGGTCCTCAGGAGTGTTGGTGCCTTGACACGAAGTCATCATCCATGTTGCTATCGCGAACATGGAGAGGAAATAGAATAACTTTTTCATCGTTAATGATAAATTTAACATGTTATTTGATCTTAGTTTTATTCGATCCAGGGGCATCATCTAGGCCGTCCTGGACGCCGTTGTGTAATTTTGGCGACAAAATTACTAAAAATTTTTCAAATTTGCAAGATTTTACACAAAAAATATTAGTCTGTGCTTGCACAAGCGTGATTTTTTTAGTGTAAAAGATTGTAGTTTGCACGAAAGTGCGAACGTGATTTCGGGGGAATGCGAAGCAGGCGGAGTCCGAAAGTACTACAAATTTTAAAAATTGGCAGCAACGTGGAGAGAGTAGCGTAGCAGGCACAAAAAAAGAGAGTCCAGAAGGACTCTCTCAAAAGTGGCGGCAGAGCATAGCTACCTACTCTGACTAAGGAATTCTATGTGCGGGCAACGGTGAGGGTTGCCCGCACTCGCGCGGCGCACTTACTCCTTCGAATGTCCCCCGGACATTCTCGGTGCGCCTTAACCGCTTCACCACACAACGCAGGCAGTACACATCG
>JAFPGA010000241.1 GCA_017423085.1 Paludibacteraceae bacterium
ACAGGAGTTGCAGTAGGAACTGGAGTTCATCGAGTTCAAGCAAGTGTAGCAACAGGAATCCTGCTTGACGGAGTATTGAAATCTTCTCCGAGCTCTGCACCTTGGGCAACTACGAAGATGTGCATATTCAAAGGTTCAAAGACTTCAAGCGAACGAATAGACGCAAAGGTAAAGGATGCAAAGATTGGAGCAGCCTTGAATAACATTAACCATTGGTATGTACCCTTCATCCGTAAGATAAACGGAGTGGACACCTGCGGCATGATTGATGTCCTTTCGGGCACATTCTACCAGAACGCAGGCTCCGGCTCCTTCACCATCTCCGAGACCCCAGCCTCCTAACCCCCCCCCCACACATAAGCAACCGCAAAGTATATACCTTAGCACCATAAAGTGTACACTTTCGACAACATAAAATATATACATTAAATTTTTACAACAATGCAGGAAGAAAATTCAAAAATTCCGTTTAGCATCCGACTCAAAGAAGACGGGTCGTATGCTTTCGCAGAGGCCAAACTGACCAACACCGTCAGCTCTCTGCAAATCGCCCAAAAAGCCGCTGATTATGCGGGAGTTCAAATCAGTCCGAAGGTGGTCGATGCACTCGTTTCCGCCTATCTGACCAAGGCCAAAGAGGAGGTCGCTGAGGGCAACCGCGTGTACATCCCCTGCGACGACGGCAACGGCATTGCGCTCTATGCCATCCTCGACAAAGCCACGTTGCGTCAAGGCGACAAGGACTCCAACGGCGAGACGATTGCCGTCAATGCCGCCAATCTGTCGGCTCGTGCGGCGCAGTTCAAGGTGCGACTCGGTGCGCAGGTTTCGACCAATTTTGCGGACATCACCAAGCACGCCAGTCTGCATTTCAACGGCGAGGTGACACCTATCCGCAACAACGGTTCGACCCCGTCCAACGGCGGAGGTAACAACGGCGGAGACCCCGACGAGAACGTGATTGGGTAAGGAGGTAGGTATGACGCAAGATTATATGCGAAACCATTACAGCCTTCCAAAGAACCGCACTTGGAAACCTATGGCGCATGATGCTAAGCGGCAGGATAAGAAGAATCGTATTTTCGTCTGTGTTGTTGTTGGCATTGTTGTGGCGATGGTCGTGTTGTGCCTCCTCTAATTGGGTTAGGGCAGTCGGTTCTGCCCTAATTCGCAAAACTTGAAACGATATGAAAGATATTGAGAAAATAAAATCCGAGGACTTGGGCTGTCAGGTTCAGGACGCGAACCCCGGTAACTTCGCCATCGAGCAGGAGGTGGGTGCAATGGTGGGTGCGACAGTCCCTGCGCCGACCGAACCGAGTGACGACGATGCACGGGAGTTGGGCGCACAACTACTGGTGTTCTTGCGGCGTGCCTTGCTGCCTATCCGGTCAGCCCTGCGCACAGCCCTTGCCGACATATACGCACACCTCGATAGCCGCTGCACCGATTACACCCCTGCCGCCTATGCCTCCTACATCCCCCGTCCCTATGACCCGATGGGCACCCCTCCGACCCCTCGTACTTTG
>JAFPGA010000242.1 GCA_017423085.1 Paludibacteraceae bacterium
CCGTGTGGTGGTGATGAGCGAAGGAAAGATTCAACAAATAGGTACCCCAACCGATATTTACAACGAGCCGCAGAACTGTTTTGTGGCGGATTTCATTGGCGAGAGTAACATCTTGTCCGGTACGATGATTCGTGACAAACGTGTGTCGTTCTGCGGACAGGAGTTCGACTGTATCGACACGGGCTTCGGCGAGAACAACCCCGTTGATGTCGTTATTCGACCCGAAGACATCTACGTCTGGCGCAAAGAGGACGAGAAACGCGGTAAGGTGGTCGCCAACGAAGAGGACGACGCCGAGGACCGTGTACCGAAGGGTAAGTTCACTAAGTGGTACGGCACCGTGGAGAGTTGTATCTTCAAGGGCGTACACTACGAGATGCGTGTGCTCACGCCGGACAACTACGAGTTCCTCATTCAGGACTACCACGAGTACCTGCCCGGCACGGAGATCGGCATGCTCGTCAAGCCGGAAGACATACAAATCATGAAGAAGGAGCACTATATCTACAACTATTTCGAAGGCGAAGTGCTCAAGAACGGCAAGGTGCGTTTCCTCGATGCCGAGTGGGACGTGATGCCGCAACAGATAGAAGGACTCGAACCGGGCGAGCACGTGCAAGTGTTAGTGCCGTTCCGTTCGATCGACCTGCAGGACTACGAAGAAGAAGGTGTGCTCTCCGGCGAGGTGCATTTCATCCTGTTCAAGGGCAACCATTTCCACCTCACTATCCGCACGGACGAGGGGCATGACCTGTATGTGAACACGAACGATGTGTGGGACGACGGCGACCGAGTAGGTATTGTGATTCCGAAAAAAGAGATACTCATCAGGAGTGAACGGGTGAAAGAGTGAAGGAGTGAAAGGAGATGAATAAGATTATACAAATAGCTTCTTCGCGTCGAACCTGGGCATGGCCGTATATCCTGTTCATGGGTTTGTTCGTGGTGTTGCCGCTCATTCTGGTTGGGGTCTATGCGCTCACCGACATAGACGGCAATTTCACACTCCGTAACTTCGCGAAGTTCTTCACCCACAGCGAGGCGATTCAGACCTTCCTGTACTCGGTGCTGATTGCGGTGTTTAATACCGTTATCTGTCTGCTCATCGGCTATCCGGCTGCGTACATCATGGCGCAGGAAGATTTCAAAACGCCTAAAGTGATGGCGATGCTGTTCATTCTGCCGATGTGGATCAATTTCCTGCTGCGTACGGTGGCGACGGTCGAGCTGTTCAATATGTGCGGTCTGCCGTTAGGCGAAGGCGCGCTGCTGTTCGGCTTGTGCTACGACTACCTGCCGTTCATGATCTACCCGATCTACAACACGCTGCAGAAAATGGACAACTCGCTCGTCGAGGCGGCACAGGACTTGGGAGCCAACCGCTGGCAGAGTTTCTGGAAAGTGATTGTCCCCCTCAGCATGCCAGGTGTCTATAGCGGTGTTGTGATGGTGTTCATGCCGACCGTCAGTACGTTCGCAATCGCCGAACTGCTAACGCACAACAACATCAAACTGTTCGGTAGCCTCATTCAGGATTATATCACCACGACCGACTTGCTCAACTACGGTGCCGTGCTGTCGCTCGTGCTGCTGATCATCATTGCATTAACCTCGTTCTTCGGTGATCACGACGACACTGGCGGGGAGAAAGGAGGGCTGGTATGAGACGAATCATTTTTGTCTTTATTCTTTACTCCTTATTCCTTATTCCCGTCCAAGCGCAGTCGAATGTGACGTATGAACTGAAGGTGGGGACGACGGCGGAGAATGCCATCCTTTCGGACTTCCCCGAGTCCTACACCGGAGAGAAAGTGAATATCAGAATTCAGTATTCAGCATTCAGTATTCAGCAGACAGACTCTTTGGATTTCATCTTCGCCAATGAGGAACTGCCGTTGGAGGACCGTTTTGCCAGCGTCTATAGCTACACAGACGAGTCGGAAACGGCTTGGACCGTGTGGCGCAGTCTCAAAGAGCCGAAGAACAGAAAACTGCAAGTGAGGACACGTAACGGACGTGACGCGTTCGAACAATACCTGCACGAGACACTGGACGTGCACCGCAGTCACGGATGGATCTGGTGGGTAATGGCGGCTTTGGCATTGGCATTGGCTTTGCTTGCAGTGTGCATGCAGATCATCCAACGGCGCAAAGAGAAGAGCCTGTCCAGCGTGGAGCAGGAGACACTGCGCCGCCAACGTATGGGAATGCGCAGACATTATATTTCGCAAGCTTACCTGTGGGTGCTGCTGTTGGTACTGTATGCTCCAATCGCGCTGATTGCGGTGTTCTCGTTCACCAATAGCAAGATTCTTGGCAACTGGACAGGTTTCTCCTTAGACCTGTACGCCAATTTGTTCACCGGACAAGCCGACGCGGGTCTGAACAGCGCCATCTGGTACACCGTGGTCATCGCACTGGTCGCTGCGGTGTGCTCGACGATCTTAGGTACACTGGCTGCCATCGGCATCTATAACATGCGTGCCCGCAGCCGTAAGATGGTCAGTCTGCTCAACTCCGTGCCGATGATCAACCCCGATATCATCACCGGTATATCGCTGTTCCTGTTGTTCGTGGCGCTGGGTATGAGTCAGGGCTTGGCGACCGTTTGTATCGCGCATGTGGTGTTCTGTACACCCTACGTGGTGCTGAGTGTGCTGCCGCGTCTGAGCCGCATGAACCCCAACACCTACGAAGCCGCATTGGATCTGGGTGCCACGCCGGCACAAGCGCTGCGCATGGTGATGCTGCCCGAGCTTTGGCCGGGAATGCTGTCCGGATTCATCTTGGCGCTCACCCTGTCCGTCGATGACTTCGGCGTGACGTTCTTCACCAAAGGAAGCGGCGGATTGGAGACACTCAGTACGTTCATCTACTCCGATGCACGCAAAGGCGGTCTGACACCTGAGTTACGTCCGCTGTTCACCATCATTTTATTAGTGATGCTGACTGTTTTGATATATATCAATTTCCGAAATAAAAAACAAGAAGAAGAATGAAAAAAGTATTAGTTTCTGTATTGGCTCTGGTAGCCATCGTATTAACTTCGTGTGGCGGTACGGACCGCGCGCACCAACTCAAAGTGCTCAACTGGGCGGATTACATTGACGAAGATGTCAAAGCCGGTTTCGAACAGTGGTATTTCGAGCAGACAGGTGAGAAAGTGGAACTCGTCTATGAGATGTTTGACATCAACGAGACCGCACTCACCAAGATCGAGGTGGGACACGAGGACTACGACGTGTTCTGTCCGTCGGAGTACATTATTGAGCGCATGCTCAAAAAAGACCTGCTGATTCCGATTCAGAAAGACCTGATCGCGGACAGCATCTATTATTTCGACAACATCTCTCCGTTCGTCACTGCCAAGTTCCAACAGATGGCACCGAGCGAGGACGTCAAAGTGAGCGACTACACCGTCGGTTATATGTGGGGTACCACCGGATTCATCTACAACCCGCAGTTCGTTGAGCGCGAGGAGTTGACCAGCTGGGCAGCTATCCTCAACCCCAAGTTCGAGAACCGTATTCTGATGAAAGATGCGTTCCGCGATGTGTATTCGGTACTCGTGCTGTACGCTTATGCGGCACAGATAGAGGCGGGCGATGTGAACCGCGACGAACTGGTACGTAACATCACCCCGGAGCGCGTAGAGGCAGTGAAGCAAATCTTGCTCCAAGCCAAGAAACAGATCAGCGGCTGGGAAGTGGACTTCGGTAAGGAAGAGATGACCAAGGGCAAGACCTGGCTCAACCTCAGCTGGTCAGGCGATGCGCAGTTCGCTATCGAAGAGGCTGCCGAAATGGATGTTATGCTTGATTATATCGTGCCGCAGGAAGGTTCGAACGTGTGGTTCGACGGTTGGGTAATCCCGAAGTATGCAAAGAACATCAAGGCTGCCACCTATTTCATCGACTACATGTGCCGTGCGGACAACGCGCTGGCTAATATGACCGAGATCGGTTATGTATCCTGTGCCGGTGGCGAGAACGCCGCTCCGATCATTCTGGCAGACCAGAACGATGCGGAAGAGTGGCCCGAGACTGTCGATGCCAGCTATTTCTTCGGCGAGGAGCCGATTGAGGTGGACGGCGAACAGCTCGACCCGCACGCACTGCACCTCAACCCCGTTTATTATGCCGACAAGAGCATCATCGACCGTTGCGCCCTCATGCATGACGCCGGCGACGCACAAGAGATGCTGCTCGAGATGTGGAACGAAATCAAATTAGCACGATGAGAAAACGTATCCAACTAGGCATCCTAGGACTCCTAGGGTTTCTAGGTATCCTGGTAACTCCTGCGCAAGCGCAGACCTCGGAGATGGAGACGCGTTACAACGCGTTGGCGGAACGCTTTGAGGTGCGCGACAAATTGCTGATGCGTGACTTGAAAGCTTATCTGCAAGCATTCCCATACACCACATTCGTGGATGAGGTGAATTTTATGCAAGCAGTGCTCTATACCGAGAAGGCAAGTTACAAGCAGAGTATTAAAATCTTTGAGTCCATTGACCGTAAGGCACTGACACGTCCGCACCAATTGGACTACTCCTTCTATCGTGGATACAACTTCCTGATGATGGAGGACTACCGCACCGCAGCGGTGTATTTCCATGTCCTGGCTAAATCGGAGAACCGTTACACCGTGCGCGGTAAGTACTACTACGCGTACTGTATGTACAAACAGGGCGAATACGACAAAGCCTTGCCGTACTTCAACCAACTGGAGAATGATCCGGTTTATTCGAAAACAGTGCCGTATTACCTGACGCAGATTCATTATGCGAAAGGAGAATACGAGGAAGCAGAGAACCGTGCTTTGGCACTGCTGCAAGCGGATCCGGAGAGCACGAACAACCCCGAGTTGCATCGTTTGTTGGGTGAGATCTATTACTTCAAAGGTGACTACAGCAAAGCAGTAAACCATTTTAGTCAGTACGAGCGTGCTGCCTCGGCGAACAAAGAGGAACTCGTGCGCAACGACATGTACATGGTCGGTGCTGCGAACTACCAGCTGGGCGAGTACAACGAAGCGGTGAAGTACCTCAAGAAAGTGAAGCAGCAGAACGACTCGCTCTCCGAGGCGGCTTGTCTGATGTTAGGTCACTCCTATGTGGCGCTCAACCAACCGGAACAAGCCAAATTGTCTTATCAGGCAGCAGCCGGATACAAACTGACACCCGCTGTGACCGAAGAGGCTTCGTATAACTACACCCTCTGCACCTACCAATCGTCCAGCGCGCTGGGTGAATCAGTGCGCGCGTTCAATGAGTTCCTGACCAACTTCCCCGAGTCCAAGTACGAGAACAAGGTGTATCAACTGCTGTCCGATGCACTTATGCGCTCTAAGAACTATGCTGCGGCTATTTCCACCCTCGATTCAATACAGCACCCGACACCGAGAATGCTGCAAACCAAGCAGTACCTTCGTTATCAGTTGGGCGCAGACTGTTTCCTGCAAGGAAAGATGCAGCAGTCAATAGACTGGACGACGCAGGTGATTAACCATGCTTCGGAGTCGGACAAATATACCACCGAGGCGTATTATCTGCGCGCTGAGGCTGCTTATCGTTTGCGTAACTACGTGGCGTGCGAAGCTGACCTCAAGCGTTTCTTTGCCCGCTCGGATGCCAAGCAGTCGGAAAACTACGTCATCGCAAACTACCTGAAAGGATACACCGCTTTCTCGCAAGGCAAGTACGACGAGGCACGCAGCGCGTTCTCGGCGTATATAGACCAGGCGCTGGCAACCGAAGCGACCTACGCTGATGCGTTGAACCGCATCGGTGACTGCTATTTCAACGCCCGCGAGTTCAGCAGAGCCATTTCCTATTATACGCAGGTGAGCAACAGCAATGCGGCGGGGGCTGATTACGCCCTCTTCCAGAAAGGCTACGCGCTCGGCTTGCAGCACAAGTACGCGGACAAGATAAGCGTGCTCAAGGAACTTATACGCCGTTATCCGCGTTCCGACTATGCCGATGATGGTACCTATGAGATCGCACGTGCGCAGTTGCAACAAGACGACGAGCGCGGAGCAATCTTGACCTACGAGCAGTTACTCAATACTTATCCGCATTCGACACTGGCGCGCAAAGCATCCTTGGAGCGTGCGATGTTGTACCGTAACTTGGGGCTGAACGATGAGTCGATAGCAGCGTACCGTCAGACGATAGAGAAATATCCGGCAACAGAGGAAGCTTATGCCGCATTGGATGCACTGCAAGCGCTGTACGTAGAGTTAGGACGTGTGGACGAATATCTGGAGTTTACCAAAACGCTCGCACGTGTCAATATGAATGTCACAACGCAGGAAGACAGTCTCGTTTACGCCTCTGCGGAGATTCAATACATGCAAGCGTCCTACCAGAAGGCATCGGTAGCACTGAACAATTATATTACGCAGTTCTGTGCCGGCGGACGTTATTGCACCACGGCGCGCTATTATCTGGCAGACTCCTATTATCGTCTGGGTAAGACTTCCGAGGCGCTGGCTCAATATCTGGTGCTGGCGGAGATGAACGCGAACCCCTATCAGGAAGAAGCAGCTATCCGCGTGGCGGAGATTTGTTATGACAAAGCGGATTACAACTGTGCGATAGAGGCATTCTATCGAATGCACAGTCTGGCATCCAACCGCGAGAACACGACCATCGCCCGTCTGGGCATCTTGCGTTGCTCGCAAGCGCTTGGTCGTCATCAAGCCGCTATAGACATTGCAGAGCAGATTTTGGCGGATCAGCCTGTTAGCGACGAAACCAAAGCCGAAGCGCTCTACGGACGTGCCAAAGCGAACATCGCGATGGGACAATGGCTCAAAGCGCAACCCGACTTGTCGGCATTGGCAGTGGACGTGCGTACCGCCCAAGGCGCGGAAGCCAAATATCTGTTGGCACAGAGTTATTTTGAACTGGGTCTGCTGGACGAGTCCGAAACGGAAGTGATGGCATTCACGCAGATGAACACACAGCAGCAGTACTGGCTGGCACGTGCGCTCATTCTGCTCAGTGACATCAACCGCGAACGCGGTGAACTGTTCCAGGCACGGCAATACCTGCTTGTGCTACAGCAGAACTACACCATCACTGGTGACGACATCCCGGCGTTGATAAGCGCCCGCATCGCCCGCTTGGACCAATTGGAACAACCTGTAGGAAAGGAGGAAGAAGATGAAGAATAATATAATAGACCGCTTCGCTGAAAGAATAAAGACCGCTTCGCTGAAAGACAAAAGACTTGTTACTATCGTCCGATACATTTTAGTCCTTAGTCCTTTGTCCTTACTCCTTACTCCTGCGCAAGCGCAGAACAACGACACCGTGCTGAACCGCACCGTGACGGTGGAACGGGATTTCCAACCGGTCATTCAGGCTGCCGGCAAAGTGTCCACTAAGCCCGCGGTGGTGGAGACAACCATCGAACCCGCGCCGGTGGTGTATTCCGACTATACGGTGACGGTGGAGACCGATCCGAGTGTCAATCCGCTTTTGTCACAGCCCACACGCTTTGCGCCGGGTGAGCGGTACAACGGGTATATTCGTGGAGCAATCGGACACCCGAACACGCTCTTTGATTTCGGCTACCATCTGGACGACGGTAAGAATTCGATTTTGGATGTGTACGCACACCACAAAGCAGAGTGGGGATTGGCTGCGTTGAGCAAAACCAAGGTAGGACTCAACTTCACCCATACCTTCTCTACCACGGATCTGTATTTCGGTGTGAGCGGCGGAAATATCTTCTACAATAAGTACGGTCATTTCTACGACTACAGCCAAACATTCGGTTTGTGGGAGAAGAATGAAGTGGCGTACCCGAAGCCTTTCACCATCGGTAACCAAGACAAAACCAGCCTTTGGACGACCGAAGTGTATATCGGTGTCAAGGCAAACGCCAAGCAGGATCTCCAATACCGGGTACAAACGGGTTATATGCTGTTTGCCAAAGCCGGCGCTGTGGCTGAGCATCAGATCCGTACATCCGGTTCGTTCGATTGGCATGCAGAGGAACATCATGTGGGTGCTAACGTGTATGTGCAGAACAATTTTCTGCAACTGCGCGGCGCTGTAGCTGCGGCTATTCCGGATTCGTTGTACGGTAACCGTCATAATTTCCGTATCGAGCCCTATTACGCTTATGAGGGATCGCGTTTGCGCATCCATGTGGGCGTGAACTTGGACATGAATATCGGTCAAGGTCATCAGATCATCGCTTCCGGAGACAACTTCAATTTTGCACCTTCGCCGCATATTAACTTGGAGGCACAAGTGGCGAACAAATGGCTGACTATTTATGCCGATATCATGGGTTCGTACGGTCTGGGTTCGCTGCAAAGTTACATGGAGGAGAACCGCTATAGTCTCATCCACGCCGGTATTGTGCATCCTTGTACGGCTTATACGCCGGTAGATGCCGAGGTCGGTTTTCATATCAAACCGCATCGCGACTTGATGTTGGAACTGCACGGTGGTTATGCGTACATGATGTATGAGGATTATTGGATCGCCACAGCAGACACTACCTCTGTTTTTGCACCGCTGAATATGAAGCGTATGCCGGGTGATTATATACATGAGCACGCGCATTACCAGCGCGGCAAAGTGGGCGGTCAGATCAACTACCACTACCGGGATATAGTCCGTGTGAACTTCAACGGCGATTATTATATCTGGTCAGGGGACACCACCGTTTACGACCGCCCCAACTGGGAAATGGGACTGCGTATCGACGGTCGCATTGACGAGCACTGGTCGCTCTACTCGGATAACTATTTCGCCGGTAAGCGCATTGCGCTGGCAACAGACGGTGAGCACACCTTGGCTCCGACCGTGGAACTGAACCTCGGTGTTCAGTATGACATGTGGGTAGGTAAGAAGGCCAAAAGTGACCTGCAGAAAGCCAATGGAGCTATTCTCCGTCCGGAACCTCAACCGAACCTGACGCTCTTCTTCCAGCTCAATAACTGGTTGCACCGCAAGAACGAAATCATGTATGGTTACCGCAGTCAAGGAATCAATTTCCTGCTCGGAGCTACGTATAAGTTCTAACAGATGGTTCAAATAAAAATCCCCGCTTTCGTTTTGAAGCGGGGATTTTTATGATCTTACGCAGTTGTTTTCTTCGCGCGTTTCTTATAGGTTCGCGCGAGTGCGTATGCGAGCGCGAGCAGTGCCAGCTCAAGCAGCGCGTCACCTACAGGCTGCTCTACTAACTGATGGTCACCTGGCAGCGGTCCATCATCTCCGGGAGGGTTAGGCGGTCCCGGAGGAGCATTGTTCGGTCCGCTGGCAAGTCGTGCCATCTGAGGCGCATAACTCGCTTCCGGAGCTGCCATCTGACGCGATGAAGCCATGGCAATGAAATTAGTCTGCGGCATCGCTGCGTTACCACCCTCGCTGTACTGAATACCACGCGAGGAAGTGTTGCCGTGCGAAGTGGTATAGACTCCGCCATTACCACCGCCTCCTACAGAATGAACCTGAGCACTGCTTGTGGTGTATATTCTGCCGATAGACTGCATCGGAAGAGACGGCATGTGGGAATGCCTCAAGGTGGATACAGAATAGCTCGCACGAAATCTGCTCAATGAGCGGATAGGTGTATAGACCTTGATCGGTGTTGATTCCGGAGAATAGATGGCGGGAACATTCGTTGTGACGGTTCCCGGATTGACATACACCTCGGGTTTATAGGAGAGCACATACGCTACGCCCATCAACCACACGCCGCTGACTGCAACAGCTAACGCAATCACCCATTTGGTACGTTCTTTTTTGGTCATGGCATCACCTCCTTTCCGTTAACGATCCTGCCATCGGCGCGATAGATATATCCGCCGCGGAGGATATACAGCTGGTTGTGGAAAAGAATTTTTCTCACTCCGCTGTGGGCATTGGCGTCATCGGCAGTCGTTTGGATGTCTGTCGGTGTCTGCTCCAAATTGGCGGTAATGAGGAATCGGTTCATCGCACTGGTGTTGTCGGCGGTGAAGGTATAGGTGTTACCCGTTTGTATCTCTGTGGCCTGCTTGGTCAACAGATCGTACAGATAGAGCGTCTCGCCTTCGTAATCGAAGTGGAAAGTATAAACAGTGTCCCGTCCGGCGCGGAAGCTCAGGTAGCGTCCGTCGGCATTCTCTACAGTTGCCACAGCCATCTCACCTGCCTCTTTTACTACGGCTAATTTAGGTGCATCTGCATCGCCTTCTATCTTGCGTCCGTCCCATCCGTCGTTATATCCGTCCGAGAAATCAGAGCGCTCCAGCAGATAAGCCTGGTCTCCGCCGAAAGCAGCACCGCTTACAATGAACCGCATTACGTTCGGAGCATCCGTGCGGCGCGGAGCACGCAAGGGTTGGGTAGAGGTCTTGAAATACTTCGCATCATACACCACTCTGTTGTACACCAGTTTCAGACTCGCTTCTTTTGCAGGGTCAGTCTTGATGAAGAATCCTTGCATAGACGGGATCACGGAGTCAGCGCCTGTCAAGTAAGGCGACGAGTGAATAGGAATGACAGCGTACTGACCGGGCAGCGTTGCTGCAGCACCTGGAGAAACGGCACTAACCGGCGTACCGTTGCTCGTCCATTCGGCGTACGATCCGGTGTGGTAGATATAGATAGACTTCTCTGCGTTGACAAAGTCCTCATCTGCCATTTCCTGAATCTTAATCGGCGCCGTCCAGCTGTTGGCTGCGAACGCATATCCTTCGTCATCGCGGTTGTCCAGCGGGAGTGTCGTGGTGATCGGCGGATTCAGTTTACCGCTGAAGGTATAGGTCTTCTTCGCATTCTGCGTGATACAGTAGCCTTCAAACGGCAGCAGCACATCTTCGTTCTCTACCCACTGCCACAGACCGCCTAAATCATCTGTCGTGCCTTCAGCCCAACGGCACATCCAACCGGCGTAATACATCTTAATAGCCGTCTGGTTGGCTTGGAACGGAATACCGATATACTGCCAAACGGGTGCTGAGGTGTTCGCACCCTCGCCGAGGCTGTA
>JAFPGA010000243.1 GCA_017423085.1 Paludibacteraceae bacterium
CATCGCACAGTCAAACGTGGTGAGACGGACTGTCAGTTGCTTGCCCTCATACTCATCATGACGGAGGTTGACACCTACGGTGGTCCACTCTTTCCAGATGACATCATCGCCGTTCGCCTGTGCCTGGGCAGCAGGGGTCTTATGCCATCCCTGCGCTATCGCTTCCGGAGTCAGATTGCCGCTCGGACCACGCACGTCATTGGCGTTGAAGTCCGCCATACCGCATCGACCGATCGAGTGACCGTCAATGAGTATATCCAGCATAAAACGCGGGTTCTCGTCGTCGTCATGAGTCGGCGCTTCCAGAATAGGCGCGTACTTGAGCAGCAGCACCGGATACTTGATCGTATCCACATTGAAGCTGAACTCGATACGCTCTGTCTGGTTACCACCCAGCCAGTTACCCAACCGGATAGAAGCCAACTCTCCTTCCGGAATCGTCGGCAACAAACCCGCAGAACGGGGCTCGCGCTCGTTCCGGTCAAAATGGATGGTATGACGGCTGTTCTCGTTCGACGGACCGTAGTCCACCGGTGCTACCTGCGTATAGTTGTTGAACGAAGTGGTGGAATTGAAACCGGTTCCGGTATAGCATACCGCGTTGTCCAGGTTCAGATAGTCCACGCACAGCAAGTCCGGATAATAGATGAGCTTGGATACAATCGTCTTGAGACTGTAGTCATAGTCCGAACACTTGGCACGGACAATGAAGTCGGTTTGTCCGATAGGCAGACTGGAGAACTGGGTCTGGTTGCCCTGCACCAGTTTCGGTCCTGCCCATGTGCCCGTCTCATAGGAATAAGCCAGCACCTCGTACTCGGAAGCTGTACCTACCCATGTGAGCGACACAGTCGTTCCGCTCGGTGTCACGGTAAGAGACGTAACCGCCTCACAGGGCAGCGTATCGGTGATATTGATGTTATCCACCATACCGCCCGGCTGCTGCGCCATGTGCGCACCGTTCGCCCATCCGAATACCAGATAGTGCGGCGTACCGTCGCACTTGGAACCCTTGATCTTCACAGTGTGCTGGCGCCATGTAGCCGTACCGTTGATATAATCCATACCGGCTGTGGGTTGGAGACGAAGCGTATAGTTCTCATAATCAGACGGTATCGTACCATCCGAAGTAGGAATAGACAGCACTTTGATGGAATCATGCTGTCCGGTCATAGGGTTCTCTTCCGGATCAATCATCGGAATCCAGAACACGTACAGACCATCGAAATTGCCCGCCACGTTACCCATCGCCGTGTAGTCGAAGCTGAGGGTATAATCACCGGATATGTTATCGAGCGAAATGGTATCGTACGCAAACACCCAACAGTTCTTGTTGGTATAATGTGCCGACTGACCTCCATTGTCCGAGATGTACAGACCATAGTCACCGTTCACGTCGTTGTTACCGGGTTCGCCCAGATACCACTTGTTCGCCAACTTGTTATAGATACTCGGAGTCGACGCGGGGTTCAGCACCCAACGGCTGCGCGCTTCTTCTGTTTCAAAATCACAGGAGTACCGTTTTACGGCGTGTACAGGAGCGGCTACGATGAGTGCCACTGCTGCTAATTGTATCAATCGCTTCATATTCATAGTCTTGTATGTTGCGTTATTACTGTACTATCATTACTTGTGCCTGTGTCTCACCCTGCGCATTGACCGCCTTGAGAATGTAGGCGCCTGTCTGCTCGGGAATAGGCAAAGAGGTATATCCTTGCGGCAGTCCGAACGAGCGGTACAACTGACCGGAAATGGTGTAGTACCATATTGTGACGGGCTGCTCCATATACATCGGCATATGCTGACCGGCCGGCACGATGCTCGGATACTGGCTCTGCTGCTCGTGGTACTCCGGCTGGATCGGACAAGTGGTCATCACCAGACCGTCCGTACGCTTCAGTTCCACATAATAAGTCGAGTTCATATCCAGCGGCTGGTAAAGGTAGGAATGGGTCTCTCCCTCCAAGAGCTGACCGTCCTTGTACCACTGGAAGTCGGTGAACTCAAAGCCGCCGTTGTACTTCGGACTGAGCACTGTGAGCACGTCGTTCCACTTCTGCTCCACGATAGAGCTGCGGTAACGTATCTCCACTGTCCTGTCTTCGGTATAAATACCGCAGCAGTACTGGTGGAAACGCAAGGTCGCTTTATAGTAACCCGGCGTGATGGTGTCCGGATACGGAATCGCCACACTGCTGATATTCGAATCATAGATGACCGTATCACGCAAAGCGGGCGTATCGAAGAGTATCTCCAGACTGTCAAACACACCTGCCGCGATGTCGAACGTGACATACAACTGCTCGTCATCGGCGCAGAAGAAGGGCCATTGATGTATCGTAGCGTCTATTCGCTGGTTCACCGTGAGGGTGAAATACACCACACTGTCGCATCCGTGCGCTGTCTTGAGTCGGATGAGTTTATTCTCTACCGGCTGGTTGTAGCGCACACCGTTAATCGTCACCACGCCGTCCGAACAAATCGAATCGTGACGATAGGTGTCCGGCACCTTCGGATAGACCGTCAGGTACAGCGTGGAGACAGAGTCACATTCCGCAAAGTTCGGAAAGTGCCCTACATACACAGTATCGGTGTCGAACCTCTTACCGCCAAACGCAACCGGCGCCTCCGGGCAGGTCTCCACATAGAAGGTCGTCGCCTCGGGAATGATGCTGGTCACCGCTATCGTATCGATGAGCGTATCTGAGCACGCGTTGAACTCTCCTATATAACTGATTAGTTTCACCTCTATCAGACCGCCTTCCTCCGGACAAGTGATAATAGGATGCTCCGCATCCGTCATTTGCGGCTCGTCGTTAGGCAACCGTCGGAACTCCCAATGCCAGTCGTTACACGGCTCTGAGGTATGGTTCTCATACCCCTCGAACTTGTTCATGACATGCGAGGTGTTATGGAACTTGAGCAGGTTTTTACACTCCTTCTGGACCGGCTCCACCGTATATTCCGCCACCGGGAAACGGGGCGCAGAAAGGGTGCTGACCTCAAAGTAACAGGTCGAATCATCCTTGAAGCTCACGTGGCAGGTATATACCTCACGACCGGGACCCACTATCAGTTCTTGGCTTTCGCTAACTACATTGCCGGCTTCGTTGTACCACTTATAGGAGAAACCGTCCGGAGCACGACAAGTGATGCTGGCTTCGTAACCGCAGTTGTTGGTTTCGATATTTGCGTTCGCACAATCGACTGTGAAATAAGCATAGGAATAGTGTCCGCTATAGCCGCAGTCCAGCGTGGTGAAGCGCACCTTGATCGTCTGTCCGTCATAGGGCTGGAGGTTCAAACCGACCGTGGACCACTCTTTCCATGCCACACCGTTATCCTTTGTGATATGCCAGCCGTAAGCATCGTCTTTGACACCATCGGAATAGGTGAAGTTTCGCTGTCCGCAGAACTCGTCAATCAGTTGTCCGTCCGGGGTCAACACCTCCAGTTTGAACGCCGGCTCATCCTCTACCGGGTGCCCTTGCGGGTTTTGGAACACAACGGCATACTGTACCAGCAAAATACCCTGCGTGCTCGCATCAACGGTGATATCATACGTGATGGACTCCGCTTCTCCAAGGGTATGCCAGTTACCGAGTCGCACAGAAGCCAGTGCGCCCGGCGGCACGGTAGGAAGCAGACTGTCCGTACGCGGATCCATTTCCTCAGGATCGACATGCAAGGTATGCCGGCTCATTTCGGCATCCGGACCAAAGTCCACTATTTCTATCACATCATATGGAGTCGCACCCGCCTGGGCACCCGGATGGTGACCGGTGGTACAAATCACATTCGGACTATGCAGATCAATATAATTGATACAGTGGTTCTCGGGACAATAAACGAGGATACCGGTTTGATAGACAAAACCTGTCTTCAGGTTAGGATCAGTAGCATCACCACCTCTTATCCTGAGTTCGTAGGTTCCCTCCAAAATACGCGTGAGTACAAAGGAGCAATTCTCTCCGTTCTTAGTGAATCCCGGCATTCCTTCTATCAGTCCGTTGGCACGACGCCAGGTTCTGTCTCCGTATTGACGATACTCGATATCAAACAGCGACAGAGTGCTCTTCCATGTAACGAGCAGCGTGGAGTCCTCGCATTGCGGGATTCCATTGAGGTCCGTCGGTTTCGGCAGTGCCGCCGAGTTAATCTGGAAATTGTCTATCGCGAGACCGGTGCGGTCCACGAGCGGATCTATATTCGAATTCTCCCAGATGAAGACGATTGCCCACGTATATGACGAAAGAGATGAAGTGATCTTCTCCTCCCACGACACATTCTGCCATTCCTCGCTACCGCACACATACTGCATGCCGCCCAAATTTACGCATTGGCCTACCGTACTCTTCGATAGACGTCCCTGCACATTCGACACGATGGAATTGAGGTTGTACTCGGGATAGTTGGCGGGATCCGTGAGGCACATCTCCGGACAAACCATAACGAACAGTCTGGAGAACGTGGAGTCACCCCTTCCTTTCCAATCGAAACTGAGATCGTATCGTTCTGTTTTGGACGAAGTCGGGAAACGAAAACGCAGATAAGACACCACCACATTCTGATGGCTACCGTAGTTCGGGTTCAAGCTGTCTTTGGTCACATACAACGCGCGCTTACCCTCACTGTGCACCGCCGAACCAACCATCCACTGGTCTGTGGGCGGTGTGGGCGGATTCGGATTGTTCAGCATCCAAGGAGACAAATCGGTGCCCTCCTCAAAACCGCACTCATACGGAATGCCGGAGGCAACCGTCGTTCCCTGTTGCGACCAGGCGAAGACGCTGAACAAAAGGATAATATGTAGGATGAGGAGTTTCCTCATGTTTGATTTATGATTTTTGATTTCAAATTTATGATTTTTGATTTATTCAAATACCTGCTCGATGTCCGCGCCGTTGGTGCCGGTGATGACGAACTCTACACGGCGGTTGAGCTGACGTCCCTCTTCGGTGTCGTTCGGAGCCACCGGCTCTTTCTCACCCTTACCTTCCGCCGTCATACGCTCCGGAGCCACACCACGGTCGATGAGGTTCTGACGCACAGCGTTCGCACGACCCTCAGACAGGATCTGGTTCGCCTCGTCCGTACCTACGGCATCCGTGTGACCGGTGATATGGATGGTCACAGTCGGGTTCTCGAGGAGGAAGGTAGCCAAATCAGACATCGCTTGCTCGGACTGCGGCAGGATATAGGTCTTGTTGGTTGCGAAGAACAGGTTCTCGATCTTCACTTTGATACCCTTCTTGATCGGCTGCATGAAGAGATCCGCTGTATCCTGTACGAAGTGGATGGTGTCATCCTCCGGCATATAGCCTTGTGCCGTCAGGTGGGCGATATAGTCACCCTCGGTGAGCGGTGTCTCCACAAATCCGTCATCCGCCGACTGCGCAGCATACAGGACAATGGTGTCGTTGAGAGCTGTGAGACGTACAGACGCCTCGATCGGCTCACGCGACTCCTCATCATAGATATTCATGCAGAGTGTCGGGATGATCGGTGCCGGAATACGCTGCAAAGGCAGACGGAGTGTATCAAACGTGAACTCCTCCACCGTCTGAATAATGGTATCCGAAGGATAATAGCCGTTCTTGGTAGCGGAGATGCGGTATTGGCCGGCAGCGAAACGTCCCTGCAAGAGACCCTGGCGGTTGGTGCTCTTCTTGAGTACCTTACCCGTCTCCACGCTGGTGATCTCAACCGATACACCGCTGAGCGCAGAAGCGGAAGCTTCGTCAAACAGATATACACCCATACGCGGAACCGGTGCCTTCGGATAATCCTGCGTCACTTTCTGCTTGCGCGGCAGGTCGAACCACACCGCCAACTTGGCTCCTACGAGGAAAGGATTGACCTTCGCGGTAGCCGCCGAAGTAGTGGACAGAGCAGACTGGGTGGGGAAACTTATCGGGTCCGAACCCGCCAACAAGACGGTCGGGATATCCTGCGTAGCGTTGGGATAGCCGGCGATGGCCTGAGGCGCTGTGTACTGCGACACATTGAGCACGCCGTAGTCCGCAAACACAGACAGACGCACCTTGGCGGGTGAACTGATCCAGCGGTCCAGTGTAATACCCACTTCGGCGGTAGCCGCCACGTTGAGTCCGAACTTGGCACTCGTTGCCGGGCACTCCAGCGCTTTGTCGGTCACGAGGGTATGGTTGTACATATCCGTCAGACCGCCAATCAGCTCCTTGTCCTCAATATCGGTAGTCATCGTACCCGACAGAGTCGATTGCCCCCATACGCCGATACCGGCTTTGACACCGACCTGCCAGAACAGCGGTGCGTTCTTGAGCTCCATACCGAAGAGGAGGGGCACTTGGGCAAAACCGCCGATGAGCTGCTCCTGGAGCGAATTGAACGTATAGTGATAAATCATGGTCGAAGCATACGGCTGCATACCGTACGAGAGTGCAAACGTACCATCCTCCATGTTGGAGAGTCCCATGACAGAATTATAGGTAGTGAACTCCGCTCCGAGGGTCATGATAAACTGTTTGTAGCGCAACTGGTATCCCAAACCGAGACCGCCGCCTACATAGCCGTTGTCTTTGTTCATGAATCCGACAGGGTTCAATCCGCCTGTAGCCGGAGTGTATTGGATACCGGAGGTGAACAGGTTACTGTAACCTACCTGCCCCCAGAAACCGAGACGATGACTGATGTCGCGGTTGTTGTATGCCTCCGCTTTGGCGTTGGCACGGTCAATAGCCGCTACCTGGGTCAGGTACTGCGTCTTCTCCTCCTCGGGTGTCAGCGCCGGTTCGGCTTTCGGCTTCGCAGGTTTGGCTTTCGCCTTGTCAGCAGCCGCTTTCGCCTTGGCTTTATCCGCAGCGGCTTTGGCTTTCGCTTTGTCAGCAGCCGCTTTCGCTTTCGCTTTCGCCTTATCCGCAGCAGCCTTGGCTTTGGCTTTGTCAGCAGCCGCTTTCGCCTTTGCTTTCTCCGCAGCAGCCTTCGCTTTCTCGCGCTCTTTCTCCTTCTTGGCTTTCTCTTTCTCCTTGAGCGCCTTTGCTTTCGCCTTGTCATCCACAGCATATGCGGACGCTACCGTGTTGTCCACTACAGATGCCATAGGAGCTACGACACCTAAACCCATTGCTAACAGCAGTATGTAGAGTATTCGTTTCATGTTCATTATCGTATGGTTTGGTTACCTCCGCGCTTACGATAGTCGCGGTCCACTTTATCATAATCGTAAATATAGGATTTGCCGTGTTTCGGCATTTCGAATGCGATCGTATATTTGATGCCCACGTTGAGATTGCGGAACACAGCGCCGTCGGACATTGAGCTGACGAGCAGCGGCTGGATATAGAACTGCACTCCCTGATCCGTCTCGCGGTAGTCAAACAGCGGCGCGCCGCCTGTATCGGTATGGATATTGAGCAGTCCCAGATCCACATAACCGGCAAGGTACATACGCACTTTGTCCGGATTGAGGCGGAACTGGCGGTGCTTGAACATATGTCCCACACGTCCGCCAATCTCCACATGCGCCATGATATTCATACTCGCCCATTTCAAAGGCAGCAACTCGCTGCTCATCGGCTGACCGGAAGCGAACTGGTGGTTGGGCATATCGTAGAAATCATCGTAATACCGGTCATACTCGCCGTATGTAGTCACCAGTGCGGTCGAAGACGTAGCACCGTACAGATTGAGCGAAATCTTCGGTCCGACCAGGAAATAGAAGCGCTGCCACTCTCCACCGAACAGAATCGGGATATTGACATTCGCCATATGGGTAATATCGCGCGACTTTTCCACAAACACGTGCATATCGAACAGGTCATCCTCTGTATCGATCATCGAAATGGGCACATTCATCTCGTCCAGCAGATTGGCATTCAGTTCGTACATACCCTCCGCTCCGACAGAGAAAAGGAAATTGTTGTAATTCAGGCGATAATCCAAACCGAAACAGGTACTCACACCCATCGCCGCCTTCTGCCCCGGTATCGTATGGAGCAACGAAGAATAGCCCGCATCAACGTGCATAGACACGAAATGCGTGACATCCGGAGAAAGGGCTGTATATGCGCCGGCAGTAACGCACGGAAGCGCAATAATACATACTATGAATACGAGCCTTTTTAGCACCTTTTGTTATAAATAAACACAATTGGGCGGCAAAATTACAAAAAAAATCTCAATTACGCAAGTTTTTGCTATTTTTTTCGCTATTTTTCTTCTTTTTGTAAAGCGCTTGTGCCAAATAGGAACACAAAAAGGGCTGCCGAAGCAGCCCCTTTTGCGTCTATTTGAGTAAACCGAGTTTACTTCACTTTACGTCCTGTAGCGTCGTAGATAACGTCGTTGATGAGGATGTAAACATGGTCGTTCTCGATGAACTTGACAGCCTGTACGCCCTCTGCATCGATACCGCCGATAGCCGTCGGATAGTCGAGGTGCTGGATGTGGAGGTTATCCACAGCAGCCGGACTCTGATTACCGTCCATGCCGTCATTACGCCATGCGAATACAAGGTAGTAGTAACCCGGAACGATGTTCTCAACAACTACAGCCTTACTCTGCCATGCGTCGCTGCCGGACAACTGCAAACCGCCATCGGCAGCCTTCCAGCCTTCCGGCACACCGGTAGCGGTTAAGCCGCTTGGAAGTGAAGTACCGGCAGCCAGCTCAACCGAAGAAGGAACAATCGCTACACGGAGGTAGTCCCAGTTCGCCTCACCGTTTGCACGCCAATCGTACGATACGGTGTACGAACCGGCCTTGTCGAAGTTGAATGCCTTCGCAGCGTAAACCATAGTAGAACTGCTGTTACTATATGCATAGGTCGTTCCGCCGTCGTTGGAGATATAGAGTGCGTTACCGCTCTCGGTAGCCAACGTACCAACTGTCCAAGCGTTGGTGCAAGTACCGTTGATGAGCTGCCAGCTGTTAGCGCCCTCGAAGTCATCGTCGTACGGCAGAGCCGTTGCCAACATGATGGTCGAGAAGGACTTGTAGATGATCTCGCTCTTATCGCTACCACAGATCTTACGGATGAAGAACAGATAGTCTGTTTCCGGAAGAAGTGCGTTGACGGTTACTTTATTGGTCGTTGCTACGCCTGTGAAGTCCGCATCAGCAGGAACGAAGTTAGGTACTGTGTCTTCTACAACACCATACTCCCATGTTACATCTGCTTCTGCATCCCATGCGAAGGTAGCAGTTACATCACCTACCGTCACAGCCTCCAGACCGGTTGTCTTCGGGCAAGCCGGAATCAGCGATACCACTACGCTGTCGATACAGCAGGAGTAGAAAGACGAACCAGTATGCTGCCAACGGAATGCGATACGCGCAGCCTCAGCCGGCATAGCCTTGAGCATGAGTTCTTGCTGTATCATCGAGCTGGTGTTGTTCTCAAACGTATCAATAGCCACATAGGTCGAGAAGTCGCCTGCGTCGGAAGCCGTGATGTAACCGATGGTCAATTCACCATTCGTTGCATGCTCAGTCTGCATCCAGAAGCTGATTTGCGTCTGGCTCAATGCCTCAGCAAACAACGGCAGTGCTACATAGCTGTTACTGTTAGAAGAACCACAGAAGTTCAGTGTCTGGTTACCCGAATGCGTATATGCATACGATCCACCCTTGAGGACTACGTGCGGTTTCGGATAGGTAGAATTACCACCGTTTAACCAGCAAGCAGGAACTACACCTGCTACACTGTACGTAGTAGCGTCTGCCTCCTCGAAGTCTTGTACATAGTCCGCATTTGCCAACGAAATGATATCACACTCCGTTACGAATTTCGCAGACTTACTCCATGCACTGGTGTCACCCTCTGCACAGATAGCACGTACCGCAAATGTGTAGGTGGAAGCCGGATTGAGTCCGCTGATAGCGTACGGTTTGGCAGCCACTGCAATCAGGTTAGCACTGTCATTGTTGAGGAGGATCTGCCACTCAGAAGCAGCCGATGTCCAATCCAAGGAAGCGCCGGTCGTACTGATCTCCGATGCAGCCAAAGCGGTCGGCTCGAGACAAGACGGAATAGCCTCCATATTGATGTCGTCGATGTGCGTCGAGTTGTAAGACGAAGTAGCAGGTAACGGAGCCTTGAGAGCTACATACTTGCCCTCGCCGGTATATTCACCGAACGAAACAACGAACGGCTCGTAGGTAAGGCCAGCCGGAGCAATCGTATCAATTGCCACGAAAGTAGCAGTATCGGTCGGATCGGTCATGATACCAACCACAACGATAGCAGCATACGTAGCACTGTACTTACGTGCATTGAACTTCATACGCAGCGTGTTCAGATTCTCAACAGCCGGCAGGATAGCGTACTCGTCTGAATAATAGGTACTTCCATAGTTGTAGAATCGGAGTGAGTTCGTACCCGAGTTAGCGTACGTTGCGCTGGCGTAAGCCGTCGGATAATAGCTGGACGACGAACCGGTATTGATATAGCTCCAGCAATCCGGCAGTACATTCGAACTGGTCGAACCGGTAATACCGTCGAAGTTCTCTACTACTGCAGCAATCGGAGAACAAGCGGTCTTGAAGCTCTTCGCGCTGGACCATTGGGTCAAATCGCAAGAAGAAGCCACTTTCACCTTGTACGAGGTGTTCTCGTCCAAACCGGTAATGGTATAGGTACCACCTGTAACATCCACACTGTCCGGATAAGCATTACCGGTACCGAAGGTAAGGCGGAAGTCGCTCTGACCATAGGTATTCCAAGTAACAACAGCCGAAGAGTCGGTAATAGCGGTAATCTCCAGACCGTCCGGTTTCTGACAAGCCTTCGCCGTCTTGAAGTTAGCGCGTGCGCTCCATGCACTGTAGCCGTTCTCACCGCAGTTCGCGCGTACGTAAACATAATAGGTGTGCTCCGGAAGGAGGTTCTCTACCGTGTACGGGTTCGCACTAACAACAGTCTGAATAGCGTCGGAATCCTTATTGAAGGAAGCGATAGTATCCATAGCGAGGATCCACTCGGTCTGGCCTTCATCAGCAGTCCACTCGATGATTGCGGAAGTAGCCGTGATGTTAGCCTTCTCGATAGTCGGTTTGCCCGGCTTGCCGCAAAGAATCTTCGTGATGCTGAAGTTATCGATTGCAGCAGACGGTTGAGTACCCATACTACCGTCGTTACGCCACATAAATACGACATTGTAGGTTCCAGCAGGAATAGCCAACTCTTCACTCGTGAAGGTAGCCCAAGCCGAACTGAGGTTCAGTTTCGAACCACCATCCAATGCGATGAGTCCTTCCGGCAGTGCGGTAGCTGTTACACCGGTAGGCAGTGCCGTGCCGGCAGTCAAATCAACCGAAGCAGGAACAAGAGCTACACGAATGTAGTCGCTCGAGCCCTCGCCGTATGCCTTCCAGTCATATTGGAAGGAGTACGAACCGGCTGCAATATTGAATGCCTTCATTGCGTAAACAACCGCAGACTTGCTAATCGTATAAGCGTTGGTTGCGCCGCCGTCGTTGGAGATATAAAGAGCCTTGGTGCTTCCCTCACCATTGTGAGCAGCAGTACCCAGTACCCATGCGTTCTCTATTGCACCGTTCTCGAAGTACCAGAGATTAGCACCCTCGAAGTCATCTGCAAAGCTGTCACCCAAGTCGATCGGGAGCTGCTTGGTCTGGAAGGACGCAGACAGGCTTATGCTATGGCTGGTAGCACACTCGGTACGCAGGTAGAGTACATATTCGGTACTTGCCTCCAGACCTTCTACCAATACGGTATCAGCGGTTACACCAACAAACTCGGTCGGTTCTACGCCCTTCAGTACAATAGCGTACGACAGGCTGTCACCTTCCTCAGCGGTATAGGTAAACTTCATGCTAGTTGCAGCAGCCTCAACCACCTTCAAAGAAGCCGGCTCGAAGCAGCTCGGAATCAACGATACTTCAATATCATCAATACAGCAACTATATTGACTGCTATAATACCAACGGAACACCAAGCGATGTGCTTCGGCAGGAATGGTATCCAGCCTTGCAGTATGCTGCTCCATCTCGTGATAACTATTAGCAAACGTGGTCAAGGCTTGGAACGTAGTGAAGTCGCCCGGATCATCGGCAGTAATATAACCGAGAGTCAAGACGCCATTTGTAGCGCTTTCCATAGCCGACCAGAACTTAATCTGAAGCGTATTCAGGGCATTTGCAAACTCCGGCAGAGCTGCATAGCAATTGCCCTTGCCATGGAATGTCAGTGCCTTGGTTCCGGTATGAATGTATGCATACGAACCACCGGAAACAATCACGTGCGGCAATACGGTTGCACTGCCATCAATACCTACATTCCAGCATGCAGGAGCCACGCCATCAGCAGAGTATGTAGTACCTTCGTAAGCCTCAAAACCTTCAACATATGCATCACCTTCCGCAATGGTCACAACATCACACTCGGTCGTGATACTAATGATAGCGCTATAATCAGAAACCGCACTCGAGTCAGCAGGATCACACCAAGCAGCTACACGTACGTTATACGCACTGGAAGCGTCCAGACCGGTCAGGGTGAACGGATGCGCATTTACATCGCCTGCGAACAGAGTCCACTCTTCAGCGGTTGCTTTCTTGTACTGGATAAGCCAGTTGGCTTCGGTACCCTGCGGCTCCCAATCGAGCTGAACAGAATTGGTGGTAACACTTTCTTCCACCTCTACCAGACCTTGCGGTTTCATACAATTCGGTTTCTCGTGAACGCTGACGTTATCAATAAAGATAGCACCGCTACCATAGTTGGCGTTCGCAAAGAACTGAATCATGATGGTACTTCCGGCATAGTCGGAAAGGTCAATCAGAGCCTCGGTAAATGCGCCCGGATTACTATTATCGGTGCCGGTCGATGTCTTGCCATACGTGGTCGGAAGCGTTGCCCAGCTAACACCGAAATCAGCAGAAATCTTCACGCTGAGATCACCGCAAGTGGCTGTATGTGCATAGTCGAAAGTCAATTCGTATGCCGGCTCAGTTGGCAATGTGATAGACGGCGTATTGATGAGCGCTGTACCGCTTTGTACCATGTAGTTGTACATACGGATCATCTTGTTGCCGCCGTAGGAATATACACCCCATACATAGTGCGGGTTCGCACCGGCTGCGGTCGTGGATGAAGAAGCGGAGTTATCCCAGAATTCAGCTACCTTATCCTTCTCAAGCGACTCAAAGTCCTCTGTCCAAGGAGCCTGAAGCGGAGCCGGCATGGTCGTGAAGTGACGATCTACAGGCTCGCTATATGCACCACCACAATCCTGACGCAGGTAGAATGCATACGGTGTATTCCCCTGGAGGGTGTCAATGATAGCGGTGAAATCCTGCGTGCTGCCTACGTAGTCTGCCTCCGAAGGAACAACGCCCTCTACGGAATCTACGATAATAGCATAGGACCAAGTAGCACCTTCTACTTCCTCCCACGTGAAGACAACAGAGGTATCCGACTTGGCTGTCAGCTGTACACCCAGCGGTTTCTCACAGGCAGGAATTGTATCAATGCTTACGTTCGCAATATGGAGGTAGTTATTACCACCGGCTTCGGTGGACTCACCATAGAATGCAATAGCAATCTTATCGGAAGCGTAAGCCGTCAGGTCTATCTTCACAAGCTCACCTTCTGCAGAGCAACTGATCTGGTCGTAAGTAGGATCTGTATTTACGTTGTCACGCGTATAGAGCTCTTCCCAACTCTCACCGCCATCGGTCGTGATGAGCACGGCGAACTTGTCGTCAGCCTGTTGGCTGTCCTCCCGCGGCTCCAGCGTACCCGAAGACTTAGTCAAAGCCAAGTCAAAGGTCAGCTGCATGTTGTCATCCATCTCAATGAACGGAGAAACAATCCAGTTTTGGCAAGCAGTACCGTAAACCTGGAGTTTGAGGTGACCCGGAGCAGACGGGAATACACCGTTGCTCGTAGAGGAAGCAATCCAACCGGAGGTAACCGGCGCGGAGAATACAGTAGTATCACCTGCGAGGACATCCTCCAGCAATACCTTATAGCGTTTCCAGTCGCCCGGAAGCGAAGTAGCCAGGAAACTCTCTTCGAACGGCACAGTAGCCGCCGTCTTGAAGGAAATAGCCTTGCTATACTTGCTGGTACCGTCTTCCGCAGCAGGATCGCATACGGCAGCAACCTGTACCTCATAGCTGGTATAAGGCAGCAGACCCTCCAACAGGTACGGATTTTCCGTTACATTCAGTTCCTGCCAGGAATTTGCATCGCTTGCTTTATACTGGAGAACCCATGCCTCCTCACCCGAGTTGGCGGTCCACTCCAGTTGAACCGAGTTCTTGGTCTCGCTATTGGCAACAACTGCCAAATCGGTCGGCTTAAAGCAAGACGGGATGTAGTCAACAAGAATGTTGTCAATGTGCAGGTAGTTGTCACCACCGGAAGCAGTAGATGCACCATAGAAGGCGAGCTGAATATTCTCACCATTGTATGCACTCAGGTCGAGAGCCACTTCTTCGCCGTACAACGCGATATTGTCATACACATACTCCGAACCGGCATTATCCCATTGACGAAGAATCGTCCAAGTTGCCATACTGTCGGTTGAAATCAGCACAACGAACTTATCGTCGTCCTGACTACCTGGAATAATCGAGGTATATGCCGAAGAGCTCTTGCTCAGCGCCATATCAAACGTCAATTGCACGTTGTCCTCTATCGGAAGAACCGGCGATACGACCCAGTACTTGTACGTACTCCAAATATTGACGTACATGTGCTTGCTTTCAAAGACACCGGTAGTGCTTGAGCTGAAGGACCAACCGGAAGTGGTAGTAGAACCAAGAGTTGTTGTTCCGGCTAATACATCATCAATCAACTTTCCGGCATAACGATTCCAATCAGTAGCAGGGAAAGCTGAAAGAGCATCGAAGTTCTCTGCAAACGGCAGACCGATCATCGTCTTGAAGGAAACTGTCTTCCATCCACTAACCGGATTGTCCTGATTGTC
>JAFPGA010000244.1 GCA_017423085.1 Paludibacteraceae bacterium
CCATTATTGAAGGACGACTTCTCTTTATTACACCGCAAGGTACCTATGATATAACCGGAAAACGCATCGAGTAAGCAAGATTTTATGACACGCCTATTTATGTGGATCAATACTGTGCTGATAAGCATGGTATTAGGGGCAACCCATACCTCTGCGCAGAGTCTGACACCCTGGAGCGGAGGTACACAAATGCCCGATTTCAACGGAGAAACATACACTGTCCGGACGGCGGAAGAGTTAGCCTGGATAGCCTCAGCGAGCCGTACGGATGACTTTGCGGGGAAGACCGTTCGTCTGGCTGCAGACCTTGATTTAGGCGGCAGCAGCGCGACTCCGCCGAGTTGGGAACCGATAGGCAGCGCTGCCAGACCGTTTCAGGGCGAGTTAGACGGAGCCAACCATGTGATTTATAACCTGTATATACTCTCTTCGTTCCTCCCCTCCGGCGCAGGGCTGATAGCCGAAAGCGGAAACGCGGCGGTCGTTCACCATATAGGCATCGCGCAAGGACAAATCATGACGGATGGCGCAAGTAACGTAGGATGCCTGGTAGGAACGAACCGCGGGCAGATACACCACTGCTTTAGTATGACGCAGATCATCGCGCACAACGGCAATGATATCGGTGGTCTGGTGGGTACTAACTACGGCGGGATCAGCTTCTCATACAACGCCGGCATCATCACCGACGGCAATAATCGTGTAGGCGGATTAGTGGGCTATAACAAAGCCTCGGCAGTCCTGAACAACTGCTATAGCATGGGTTATTGCAAGGGGTCCGACCATGTAGGAGCGTTATTCGGCAAGAACGAAGCGCCGGAAGACAACTTGACGATGGTTTATTTCGACCAGCAGTTAACGCGTATGTATGCCACAGGGTACGGAGGGGCGGATCCTATCCTCACGGACAACACCCGATACGCGATAGCCAAATCGTCCGATTTCATCGGGAGTAACAGCCCCTATTATGAGAATCCTGAGAACGAATGGCGTTGCTCTGCCGGAGGGTATGAGAGCCACCCGCAGTTGGTTTGTTTTGCCAACCACATTGCCTCGGAGATGTCGGTCAAGACCGTTATACTGGATGCAGAGAGCGTACCAATCATGCGTGCCGAGGGCGTTGGCGCTCCGACTGACGGAAACTCCCCCCGTACCGGTATCGGGTTGGAGAGACAGAACAGCAGTGCTTTCGGTTCCGGCCAATGGTACTCGCCGAGTCCGGATGTTATTTATATCTCAAACCCAGAAGGGGCAACGGCTTCGGTGAAACGCCCTTGCGGCAACCAGGAGGTGATCCTGACCATCACCTGCGGTCCGGCTCTGAAGCAGGTATATACTATCGTGAAGGGCTACGAAGCCTTCGATGCCGGCATCGTGACCGGAGAGTATTCCGCCTGCTGGAATGAGGAGGGGGTAAAATTTAAGGAAAAGAACAATAGTGGAAAGGAAGCCACCGGCGGTAAAGACGACGAGCAGAAGAACCCGCAGAGCAGTTACCAATATCGTCTCATCCGCGACACAGTGATCATTGCAGAAGACGGCACCAAGACCTATCTGCCGATGGACACCGTGTGGCTTTGTCAGGAGGATTATGACGCATGGACCATGCCGACCGACGTGCCGGGTACGTATGCCTTTCGCCGCGATGTACATGACGTACAATGCAAGACCGAGTGGACCCGCTCGCAAGGGAGGTTGTACCTGACCGTGAGAAAAGAGTTCGACCCGGGAGAACTAAAAGAGCAACCCGACACGCTCTACGGCATACTGCCGATGACGACTACTATACAGAGTATTCAAGACGCGTCAGGAGGAGGAGAGGTGTTCCACTATAAATGGGTGCTCAAAAGGAGCGAATGGATTGTAAAAGAAAGAACGTGGAAACCCGTACCGGAAGACACCCGAAACCCCTTGTATATCGATGGAGAACAAGTGGAGACACCTTCGATGACTTATAGCTTTGACAAACCGGGCTCATATACTTTCACGCGAAGCGTCCGGGAAGAGGCATGCAAGGCCAGTATGACCGAGTCCCGGAATCCGCATGAAGTAGTGGTGTTTGAAGCAATTAACCCCGGTTCTATTGAGAGTTTCAACCGAAACCTGTGCTCACCGGAATGTCTGGAAACGATTCATGAGACAGACACCGTCTCCGGCGGAAACGGGATTTATTCCTACCGCTGGCTCTGCAACGGAGAGGAGATTCCTCAGAGCGACACGACCTCCCTTCCCTTGGAAAACATACTGATGGATGCGGGCAATACGTATGTTTTCACGCGCCAAGTGAAGGACGATACGGGCTTGATGGACTGGCTGACCTCAAGGGGCAGTGTTACTATCACCGTTTACGGCGGATATAGCGCCGGCAGTATTGAGCCGTTTGATTTGCAGGTTTGCTCAGATGCCGGCGTACCGAGCGAAGTGACCGCCCTTATCCGCGAAGAGGAGCCGGCGCAGGGTAGCGCGGGCAGTGTGTTCAC
>JAFPGA010000027.1 GCA_017423085.1 Paludibacteraceae bacterium
AACGTTAGATATTAGTTAGATATTCCTTAGATATAAGTTAGTCATTACCCTATATATTACCTACCATCAAGCGAGGCATCTGCATATAAAAAATATACTCATCTCTTGCGTATGTCATTTTTTTGTTGTAATTTTGCACTCGATTTGAGTTAGGGGTGCTTCGGCTGAGATCATACCCTTAGAACTTGAACAGGTAATGCTGTTAAAGAAAATGAAAAAAATTCTTTTTGTGAGCGCTTTTGCGCTCGTAGTATCTGCGCAAATGAGTGCGCAGGAAAATGCGGACACACTGTCCGCGAGTGATTTCAACCTTCAGGAGATCGTAGTGAGTGCGCCTGTTATGCAAGTGACCAACAGCAAACAGGAGATGAACCATGCGGAGCTGAACCGTGATAACACGGGTCAGAACTTGCCGTACCTGCTGAGTACCAGTCCGTCCATCGTGGTGACAAGCGACGACGGTATAGGCGTGGGTTACACGTATTTCCATATTCGCGGAACGGACCAGACGCGTATCAACATGACGATGAACGAGGTGCCCCTGAATGACGCGGAGAGTCAAGGTGTCTTCTGGGTCAATCTCACAGACATGGCGAGCGGTGTGAGCAGTCTGCAGGTTCAGCGCGGTATCGGAACAAGCGCCAACGGCGGCAGTAGTTTCGGTGCGAGTGTCAACCTCCGGACCTTGGACGCGTCTATCCCCGAGAGCGCACACCCCGGTCCCATACGCGGCGAAATCGACTTCAACGGCGGCATGTACAATACCTTCCGCGAGATGGTGAAGATAGACGGTTACTGGGGGAACCGGACTTCAAAGAAAGGCGCATGGCATCTCGGCGGACGATTCTCCAAAGTAAACTCTGACGGCTACATCGACCGCGCCTGGTCTGATCTGCTCAGCTATCAGGGTGAGTTAGGCTGGCAGAACAGCAAGACTGCCGTTACTCTCACCGCTTTTGGCGGAAAAGAGAAGACCTATATGGCTTGGTACGGCGTGGATGACGCCCATGCCTACAGTCAGAACGAAGCCGAGCGACGCTATAATCCCGCCGGCGAGTACATCGATAAAAACGGCAATATAGCTTATTACGACAACCAGACAGATAACTACCAGCAACATCACGTACACCTGCATGTGGGTCACCGCTTCAATATGCACTGGACGCTTTCCGCCACGGCGCACTACACCTACGGAACCGGTTTTTACGAGATGCTGATTACTGATTGGACTACCTACGAGGCAGATAACATCACCCAGAAAGGCTTGCGGAACCATTTCTACGGAGGAATATTAAGCACGAAATATGTGCATGAGAAAGTGGATGTGCAGATGGGTGTCGCCTTCAACCAATACCGTGGCCTTCAATATGGCAACATCGACACCACGCTCTCCGTTCAACGTTGTTTTATTCCTTACTACGAGGGTCACGGCCTGAAGACAGACGCGAATATCTATGCCAAAGCCAACTGGCGCGTACTGCACCGCGGCCGCGAGAAACTGAGCCTCTATGGCGATGTACAATATCGTCTTGTGGACTATCGTATCTGGGGCGATAACGAAGAGACCAGTTATCTGGATGCCAGAGATGCTATTAACAAGCATCACACCTGGCATTTCTTCAACCCGAAAGCCGGTTTGACATACGACAACAAGGGTCACCGTCTGTCTGCCACTTTTGCTATGGCGCATCGTGAACCGACGCGTAATAATTTCGTGACCAACACGGCGCCGGAAGATCCGAAGCCGGAAGTGCTGTTTGACTACGAGTTGGGATACAGTTTTTCTTCGCCGGGCGTACTCAAAAGCGGCTATGCGATGCCTTGGACCATCGGATTGAACCTCTATTGCATGGACTACAACAATCAGTTGATCGCTACAGGCGATGTGAGCAGCGTCGGTTATCTGAACACCACGAACGTGAAGGACTCGTATCGCTGCGGAGCAGAGTTCCAGTTCGGTGTCGATTGGACACCTTGGTTTGCATGGAGAGGCAATATCACGTGGAGTCGTAACCGTTGGAGAGACGGCAATACATGGCGTACTATCTCTTTCTCGCCGGACTGGACCGCAGGCAACACCTTCAGTTTTCACTACGCAGGCTTCAATGCCGACATCCAGACACTGGTGGTCAGCAGCCAATATCTGGGCAATTACGAAGATGTTAACGCACAGTTAAAAGCCTATACGGTGACTAACCTGCTGCTTACGTATGCACTTCCGATAAGGAACAGCAATATACCTAACATAACACTCAAATGTCAGTGCAATAATCTATTCAATACGAAATACGTGAACAACGGAGGTACAGACGGCACGTACGTATGGTATTTCCCGCAAGCGGGTATCAACGTACACGCAGGTTTTGT
>JAFPGA010000245.1 GCA_017423085.1 Paludibacteraceae bacterium
GGAAGTTGGTACTACCGCTTTGAGTACGACTCCTCCCGTGAAATGATCGAACGCGGATATTTCTGCGTGGACAAAGGATCGGTGACGATCAACGGTGTGAGTCTGACCGTCTGCGAACCCGATATCCAAGGCGACAAAGGCTATGTGTCCGTGTGCATCATCCCGTATACGCACGACAACACCAATTTCAAATACATCCAAGAGGGCACCGTGGTTAATATCGAGTTTGACATCCTCGGCAAGTACCTCAGCCGATATGCGACGATACTAAAAAGTTGAAAGTTTAAAGTTGAACGATTAATGTTTAAAGTTTAAAGATATTATGGACAAAATCAGTTATGCATTAGGCCTTTCTATGGGTCAAAATCTAATGGGTAGCGGTGTTGAGAAACTGAACAACTATCAGGATCTCGCACAGGGCATCGAAGATGTGCTGACGCACCAGCAACCCAAAATCAGTTATCAAGAGGCACAGCAAGTGCTGGGTCAGTTCTTCCAGGAATTGGAAGCCAAAGTAGCCGGTGCTGCGAAAGCAGACGGTGAGAAATTCTTGGCGGAGAACGCGAAGCGCGAAGGTGTGAAAGTGACTGCCAGCGGTTTGCAGTACGAAGTACTGGAGCCTTCGCTGGGTCAGAAGCCAACAGCAACCGACACCGTGCGCGTACATTACGAGGGTTCCCTCATCGACGGTACCGTTTTCGACAGCAGCTACCGTCGCGGTGAGTCGATCTCGTTCCCGCTCAACGGCGTTATCAAGGGTTGGACCGAAGGTCTGCAACTCATGTCGGTCGGATCGAAGTACAAGTTCTTCATCCCGTACCAACTGGCTTACGGCGAGCGCGGAGCAGGTGCTTCCATTCCACCCTACGCAGCACTGATCTTCACCGTAGAACTGTTAGGAATCGAATAAATTACAAATAAATAACAAATTACAAATGAAGGTTCGTGCAAATCGAGTGTAAGCTCGCTTACGCAACTCGATGCAGCCGAAGCTCCAGAATTTAAAACTTGTTTTAAATTATGAAAAAATTCAGTATTGTTTTATTGGCCGCACTGGCAATGATTTCCTGCGGCAATAGTTACAAAGCACAAGACGTAGTAATGAACAACCAGACCGACTCTGTCAACTATGCACTCGGTCTGCTCAATGGTCTGCAAATCAAAACGTACTACCTCGCTAACGACAGCAGCGACGAGGCTATCACCGAGTTTATTGACGCTTTGGAAGAAGCTTATCTGGACAAAGAGGAAGTACTCACTGATCTGGAGCAAGCCGGTCGTCAGTTCGGTATGTCCGTGAAAATGTTTGAGAAAGAAGGTCTCGCAGAGAACCCTGCATGGACTCTGAACGAGAAGATTTTCCTGCAAGCCCTTGTTAATGCGTTTTATGAGGACACCACTATCATGAACGGCGTAGATGCTGAATCGTACCTTATGGCTCGCTATCAAGCGATGATGTTGGGTGGTGCTGAAGGTGAGGCTACCGGCGAACCGGTGTTGGGTAAGTGCCCGAACAAAGCTAAAACGATTGAGCTCAAGAACGAGAACGACTCGCTCAACTATGCGTTCGGTTTGATGAACGGTCTGCAGATCAAGAGTTATGTTATTTCCACAGATACGCTGGAAGAGGATCCAATCAAAGTATTTATTGAGAACCTGAACAAAGGTCTCAAGTCCGACGTGCGCAACCCGCAGTTGGTTAATATGGCCAAGAATGTCGGTAAGACCATCCGTGAGCAAGAGCCGACCGGTCTGCTTGGCATTGAGGGTCTGGAGACTAACTACGAGCTCATCAAACAAGGTTTCATCAACGGTCTGTACAACTACACCGAGCAGATGGAGTTGCAAGAGGCTAACCAATACGTAGATCAGGTGATCACCGAACTGCGCTACGGTGCTGTCAAAGAGGAAGGTGCACGTTTCCTGGCAGAGAATGCACAACGCGAAGGTGTTCAGGTAACCGAGTCCGGTCTGCAGTATGAGGTGCTGGTTCCGGGTAAGGGCGCTAAACCGAGTGCTACCTCGACTGTCAAAGTTCACTACGAGGGTACTCTCATTGACGGTACGGTGTTCGACAGCAGCTACCAGCGCGGCGAACCGATTGAGTTCGCGCTGAACGGTGTGATCAAAGGTTGGACCGAAGGTCTGCAGCTGATGCCGGTAGGTGCGAAGTACAAATTGTATATCCCGTACGATCTGGGGTACGGTGAGCGCGGTGCCGGTGCATCCATTCCGCCGTTTGCTACCTTGATCTTCACGGTTGAATTATTGGAAATCAAATAAAGTACGAAGGAC
>JAFPGA010000246.1 GCA_017423085.1 Paludibacteraceae bacterium
CATGATAGCCGCCACTACCTCGCTATCCGCGACGTTCATTTGGCAACCATAGGTCTCAATATAGAATTTTTTACTCATTTTCGTCAAAAAAATGCTTTTTTGTTTGCACAATTCAAAAAAAAGCAGTACCTTTGCACCCGCTTTTGAAAAACAGAAGCCTCGGGAAGTGGCGCAGCCCGGTAGCGCAACGGTCTGGGGGACCGGAGGTCGCGTGTTCGAATCACGTCTTCCCGACAAAGAACAAAGATAATCTCCTGAATTTCAGGAGGTTATTTTCTTTTTGCTCAGTATTTTGCTCAGTATTCATTCTTTCTCCTTATTTATTAACGCGTACACGCGTGCGTATTGCGCGCGAAGTTCACCATTATCAACGCATTACAAAATACGATGCAAAGGTACTGCTTTTTTTTGAATTGTGCAAACAAAAAAGCATTTTTTTGACGAAAATGAGTAAAAAATTCTATATTGAGACCTATGGTTGCCAAATGAACGTCGCGGATAGCGAGGTAGTGGCGGCTATCATGGAGACGACGGATGCTCAGTTAACCGAGCATTGGGAAGACGCGGATATCATTCTGCTCAACACCTGTTCCATTCGCGACAACGCGGAGCAGAAAGTTGCTTCCCGCCTACGCGAACTGAAGAGTCTTTCAGCGAAGCGGTCTTTGCTCCATCAGCGAAGCGGTCTTTCAGCGAAGCGGTCTATCATCGGAGTGATTGGTTGTATGGCAGAACGTATGGGGCAAGAGTTGATCGATGATTTCGGAGTGGATTTTGTAGCCGGACCGGATGCGTATCTGGATATCCCGAACCTGCTGGCACAATGCGAGCAGGGACACAAGGCGATGAACGTACAACTGAGCACGACGGAGACCTACCGCCAGATCATCCCCTCGCGTATCGGGCGCTCCATCAGCGGGTTTGTGTCCATCATGCGCGGGTGCAATAATTTCTGTTCCTATTGTGTGGTACCATACACCCGCGGTCGGGAACGCAGCCGTGACGTAGAGTCGATTCTCAATGAAGTGCGTGACCTGCAAGCGCGCGGTTACAAAGAGGTGACGCTGCTCGGTCAGAACGTCAATTCGTACCGATTCGAACGCGAAGACGGTACTGTGGTGGATTTCGCGGATTTATTAGAAACGGTCGCAGAGACTCTGCCGGACATGCGTATCCGGTTCACCACCAGCCATCCCAAGGACATGTCCGACAAGACGCTGGAGGCCATCAGCCGGCACGATAACCTGTGTAAGTTCATTCACTTGGCGGTGCAGTCGGGATCGAACCATATCCTCAAACTCATGAACCGCAAATACACGCGTGAGTGGTATCTGGACCGTATTGCTGCCATCCGTCGTATCCTGCCGGATGCCGCTATCAGCACGGATATCTTCTGCGGGTTCCACGACGAGACGCTGGAGGACCACGCGCAGACACTGAGCCTCATGCGGGAAGTGGGATTCGACTCCGCGTTCATGTTCAAGTACTCCGAGCGCCCGGGTACCTACGCGCACAAGCACCTGCCGGACAATATACCGGAAGAAGAGAAAGTGCGCCGGCTCAATGAGATCATTGCGCTGCAGACCCAGTTGTCGCTCGAGTCCAACCAACGCGAGATCGGCAAGACGGTCGAGGTGCTGGTGGAAGGCTTCTCCAAACGCAGTCATGATGACATGTACGGACGGACGGGACAGTACAAAACAGTGATTTTCCCGCGCACCGACCAAAAGATAGGAGATATCGTCAAAGTGCGGGTATTGGAAGCCTCTGCGGCTACTTTACGGGGCGAAATAGTGTAAAATGCAAGAAAAAAAGCATTTTTTTGCCAAAATATTTGTTTATATCAAATAAAAGCAGTACTTTTGTACCGAAAACAAAAATTTTCATAGTTAAGGTTTAGGTTTAATGGCGAAAGGAGGCTGTGAAGTTTCCTTTCGTTTTTAAACAAAAAGAGGCAAATGCCTTATTTTTTTATGGTAGAAGAATTGAAAAATACAGACACTCCGCTGATGGATTTGACGGACGCGGAAGAGATTCGCAAAGCGGTCATCGCCAGCGAAATCATTAATCGTAAATATTAAAATACAGATAAGAATGGCAGTAACGTACATGACCGAAGACGGTCTGAAAAAACTGAAAGAGGAGCTCCATGAATTGGAGACAGTAGAGCGCCCGCGTATCATTGCCGCTATTGCAGAGGCACGTGAGAAGGGCGATTTGAGCGAGAATGCGGAGTATGATGCCGCAAAAGAGGCGCAGGGTGCGCTGGAGACCAAGATCGCACATATGAAAGCGAAACTGGCGGATGCCCGTGTCCTCGATGCTTCGGATATCAAGACGGACGAAGTGCAGATCCTGACCAAAGTGCGCGTGCGCATGTCCAACGGCATGGAGAAAACCTACCAATTGGTGACCGAAGGAGAAGCCAATGCACTGGCAGGTAAGATCTCCGTCACTACGCCGATCGCCAAAGGTCTGATGGGTAAGAGAGTAGGCGAGATCGCCGAAGTGCAGGTACCCGCAGGTATCATGAAGTTCGAGATCCTCGAAATCTCATTGTAATGTACGAAGGACAAATGTACCATGTACGAAGGATGGACG
>JAFPGA010000247.1 GCA_017423085.1 Paludibacteraceae bacterium
ATCTTTCGCCTGTTCCGGCGTGTCGATGATGTTCCATGTCACATTACGGCGATCATCGTCCAAGGTCTGCAAGTGATGTTTTGCCACCGCGGCGTTGCCATACACTACCGGACGGATGAGTTCAAACATGTGCGACTCCAAAAGTGCTTTGAACAGCACCTCATATCCTACTCCATTGGTGTCACCGGTGGTTATTGCGATTATTGGTTTCACGATAGAAATTAAAAATTAAAAATTACAGATTAAAAATGTTCGTTATGAATCTTCTCGTATTTGAGTTTACCCAGGTCGTAGTCCTTTCGTTCTTCGTCCTTGTAACCAAGTGAGATGACGCAGAGCACGGTTTTGTCTTCGGGTATATCACACAGGCTCTTGATGAGTTGCTCGGACGCCTCGCGGCAATAGACATGGCACCAGCACGCGCCAAGTCCCTGCTCCTCTGCTGCCAGCAATATATGCTCCGCCGCGATAGCGCCATCTGCCATCCACGCATCACTCAGGCTGGTATCCAACGCGATGACGATAGCCGCCATTGCGGTATCGAACATCTGCGAACCATAGGTTCGGCACCCCGCCATCTGACGCAGTTTCGCTTCGTCCCGCACCACAATAAACTCCCACGGATTGGTCCGTTTGGAAGACGGTGCCATGAGCGCACAGCGCAGTAAATAATCTATTTTCTCTTGCTCTACAAGACGGTTCGTGTACTTGCGTATCGACCGCCTCTTTTGGCATAATTCTTGAAAAGAGCCCATATTAATCCAAATTAGCGTGCAAAAGTACAAAAAAAAAATGACATATACAAGTGTATATGCCATATTTTCATTTTTTTTCATCTTTTTTTGCGGAGAGTGAGGGATTCGAACCCCCGATACGACGTAATGCGTATACCGCATTTCGAGTGCGGCTCTTTCGACCACTCAGACAACTCTCCTTCGTCGGTGACGGCGAAAACGGCTGCAAAGGTACAACAATTTTTTGAACTGACCAAATATTTTTGCAAAAAAATGCTATTTCACCTTTATTTTGTCAAATCCGGAACCGAAAACACCTCCCACATCGGCAATAGAAACGAGTGCACTCGGGTCCAAATCATGCACGATATTCAGCACCAGACGACTTTCCGGCTTTCGCACCAATACAGAGATCACCTTCACCGATTTTTTGGAATACCATCCGGTACCGTCAAGCACTGTAACGCCTCTATTCACCGTCGTATTGATTGCAGTCGCTATCTCGTCATACTTGGACGAATAAATCAGGAAATGGACCGAACGGTGGAGACGCGCCATAAGCCAATCGACCGCAACCGTATAGGAAATGGTCATTGCCACACCATACAGCACACGTTTGATTTGCAAATAAGTATGGTTGCCTCCTTCTGCCCGCATACTTTCCGGCAAGGGCAAGAAGAACGCAGACGCGATAATCAGCACATCGCAAGCCAACATAATGTTTCCCAACGATATATTATGATAATGATTGACAATCATTGCCACAATATCCGTACCTCCGGACGAACCATTTGCCGCCAGCACGCATCCCAGACTCAGGCCAAACACAAAACCGCCAATGATGGCGCCCAGCCAAGGATCCGCAATAATGGGTTCGGGCAAAATAGGAATAACGCGATACCAGAACGTGATAGCTGCTACACCGACCATCGTACGGATACAGAAACGCCAGCCTACCGTGAATCCGGCAATAAGCAACAATATAGTGTTGAACACAAAAGTGGTGAGCCACACGGGAATTGCACCTCCGTACTCTGGAAAAACAGAAGGCAGTAATCCGTTTGTAAGATAATAGATAGCCGAACAAATACCGGTCAGACCTCCCCCGACAAACGAATGAGGCAACAGTACCCAGTTAACCATCAATGCCATCGGGAAAATACCGAAGATTATAACCAAGTACTCAAAAATCGTGCGCACTCGAGATTGATGCGGTTCGACATTATGCGGATTGACAAAAGAACTATACCGTAACATCATTTACTATTTACTATTTACCATGTACCATTTACCATGTACCATTTATTCATTTATTTGCCATTTGCCATGGGGTCAAAGCCCTGTCCGAACACACCGCGTACTTGACTTTGGCTGACGAACGCATTCGGGTCAATGGCTCGCACTAGACGGAAAATCGTGGCAGACTCATACGAACGGGCGATCGTAGTGACTACCTTCATCGGCTTTTTGTTATATCCGCCTTCCGCATCCAGAAAAGTACACCCGCGGTGAGCTTGCGTGATGATGGCATGAGCTATTTCATTGGGTTTCTGCGTGAAAATCATGAATTGCACAGACTGTCGCATGCGGTTCATCACCCAATCGACCGCCGTAGAGCACATGAACGTATAGGTTAAACCGAACAGTATCTTCTCGACGGCACCTTGCAAGCCCGCCGCTTGGATGGTAGGAAGAAAAAACGCAGAAGAAATAACGGTCATATCAGCAAACAGCAACACGCGCCCCATAGGCAAGTGGTGATATTTGTTGACAATCATCGCTATGATATCCGTTCCTCCGGTGGAGCCGTTGTTAAGGAAACAGATACCCAAGAAACAACCGGTAAACAAACCGCCTATCACTACCGCCATGAACGAATCCGTGAGTAGCGGAACAGTCGCAATCGGGATGACCTTAAGCCAAATAGTGAGCCACATAACGCCCCATATGGTACGCAAAGCATAACGCCAACCGACCGTAATAGCTGCTAACACAAGCAACAACACATTAATCAGCGCACTGCTGAGCCAAATAGGCACATAGGTATTCGTAGCAAAATAGATAATCTCACACAGACCCGTCACCCCACCGCCGACTATCGCATGCGGAACGAGCAATTGATTGACGGTCAAGGCATAAGGAACAGTACTGACCACAATCAGCAGCAGTTCCTTAAGCGTAATCCAAGGCAATATACGGTAATAAGACCGCAACTGCTCACGCAATGTACGACGTTGTTTGATATCCATTTCAGAATTTCGCCACGAGGTTTCTGTCTCCGAATCCGTTGTCCACACGTCCTACCGGGCACCAGAACTTGGTCTGCGCCACCCACTCTGTCGGATAGGCAGCCTGACAACGCGAATATGTGTGATTCCATTCATCTGCCACTACTTCGTACTCCGGATGCGGAGCATTAAGCAGCACATTATCCGTTTTATCTGCTTTGCCGGACTCGATATCGGCAATCTCCTGGCGTATCTGCAGCAGCACGTCGCAGAAACGGTCTATTTCTTGCAGCGACTCCGACTCGGTCGGCTCGATCATCAGTGTGCCATGTACCGGGAATGAGAGGGTCGGTGCGTGATAGCCGTAGTCCATAAGACGTTTGGCAATATCCGCCTCGGTGACACCGATAGCATGGAACTGACGGCAATCGAGTATCAATTCGTGTCCCACCCTGTCTGTGGCACCGGTATAAACGATACCATATGCGTCCTTTAAGCGTTTCGCCATATAGTTCGCCGAGAGAATCGCCGCAGCGGTCGCATGACGAAGTCCCTCAGCACCCATCATGGCGATATACCCCCAAGAGATGAGTGCCATGTTCGCATTACCGTACATCGCAGCCGAAACGCGGTTCGCATCCTCAGTCGGCAGACAATCCGCCAACTCTCCGGTACAGCACACCGCACCTGCTCCCGGTCCGCCTCCGCCGTGAGGAGAGGCAAACGATTTATGCAAATTGAGGTGGCACACGTCCGCACCGATATAAGCCGGATTGGTCCAACCAATCTGCGCGTTCATGTTCGCGCCGTCCATATAGACAAAACCACCGTTCTCATGCACGGCTGCAATCATCTCGCGGATGGCTTGCTCGAAGATACCGTGCGTGGACGGATAGGTAATCATACATCCGGCAAGCACCTCTTTGTTCTCCTCTGCCTTGGCTTTCCAGTCTGCAAGGTCAGTGTTACCTTTCTCGTCGCACTGAACGACACAGGGCACAAAACCTGCTTGTACACAAGATGCAGGGTTAGTACCGTGCGCAGATGCAGGGATAAGCAACACCTTGCGTTGACTTTGTCCCTGGCGGCGCAGGTACTCGCGAATAACCACAAGACCGGTATATTCACCGGCTGCACCGGATGTGGGCTGTAATGTACACGCATCAAAACCCGTGATGGCGCACAATTGGTCTTGCAGTTCGTCCATAATGGTTTGATACCCGGCCACTTGATACGCCGGAGCCAATGGATGTACAGCCATAGCGCCGCTGAAAGTAATTGGTATCATTGCAGCAGCAGGATTGAGTTTCATCGTACAACTGCCCAACGGAATCATAGAAGTAGCCAAACTGATATCCTTGCGGTCCAGACGCTTAAGATACCGCATCAGTTCTGTCTCTGTATGATAGTTTTTGAATACCGGAGCTTGCATATAATCCAACTCGCGCACACGGCATTCATCAATGGCCCAGAGTCCCTCAAACGCCTCGTCGCTCTCTTCATACTGCGGCATATTGCCGGATGCTTCTGCGAACAACTCAATGAGGTCATTCATATCATCCACATCAACTGTCTCGTCAACAGAAAGACCTATCCAGCCTTGCGGATCATAATATAGATTAATACCCATCTCTTCTGCTTTATCACGCAAAGTATGAAGGCTGATTTCTGAATGTTGAATGCTGATTTTCAATGTATCAAAAAACTCCACATTCTCTTGCTCATAGCCGTACGCTTGCAGCATTTCACTCAGATAAACCGCTTTACCGTGGATACCTTCCGCTATCTCGCGTATTCCTTCAGCACCGTGATAAACGCCGTACATACCCGCCATCATTGCAGAGAGAGCCTCGGCGGTGCAGATGTTGGATGTAGCGCGTTCACGTTTGATATGCTGCTCGCGAGTCTGCAGTGCCAAACGATATGCCGGATGCTCATATTTGTCTTTGCTCAGACCGATGATACGCCCCGGCATCTCACGCTTGTATTCATCACGCGTTGCCATGTAGCCGGCAGTAGGACCACCGAAACCCATCGGCAGACCGAACCGCTGCGCCGTACCGCACATAATATCCGCATTCAAAGGCTTGAGCAGCGCCAATGCCATCAAGTCAGCAACCACCGTTACTTTGAGTCCCGTCGCATGGCAATCCTCTATGAAAGCATCATATTCCTCAATCGCGCCGTCACTATTAGGCCACTGAACAAGCGCACCGAAGAAACTTGCATCGGGTTCAAAGTCAGCATAGTTACCCGTCACAATCTCAATACCTTGCCCGGCAGCACGCGTACGCAGTACAGACAACGTATTCGGCCACACTTTCTCATCCACAAAAACCTTGCACACGTTATTCTTCACCTGCTCGCGGCTACGCAGATTTCGCATCATTGTCACAGCTTCAGCTGCCGATGTCGCTTCGTCAAGCAATGAGCAATTAGCCAATGGCAGACCTGTCAAATCGCTGATCATGGTCTGAAACACAAAGAGTGCTTCCAATCGTCCTTGGCTCACTTCTGTCTGATATGGCGTATAAGAAGTGTACCACACGGGGTTCTCCAACATATTCCTGCGGATGACTGCCGGCGTGATGGTTCCATACCACCCACGACCTATATAAGAACGCGCGGGTATATTCTCCGACAAGACCATATCCGCTTCCTCCAATTGCACTTGTTCTGTGTGCGGCTCATCCAACTCTATCGGCTCCGGCAATAAAATGTCAGCGGGCATCGTCTCGCGCACCAACGCTTCAATCGACTCAGCACCTACCACCTCTAACATGTGTTTCTCGTCTGACGCAGTCAATCCGACATGACGCGACTCCAGGTAATTTACTTTCATATTATGATATTATTTATCGTTATCATATTAAATGCGGTGCAAAGTTACAGCTTTTTTCGCATATATGCAAGGATTTTGTAAAAAAACAAAGAAATATTTGCGTATATCAAAAAAAGGTTGTACCTTTGTAGCATGAAACAAAAAGAAGAGCATTTTGCACTGCTGTGGGATTTGAACCCGCTGTGGCAGACATTGACAGAAGAAGAGCGTAAAAGTATTGCAGAACACGTAGAGATCGTTCACTACGCGAAGAATGAGATCATTCACTGCGAGGGGGATGAGTCGGAATATGTCTGGATGTTGCTGTGTGGCAAAGTGCGTATTTACAAAGAGGGAATTGGTCAGCGTCTGCAGATCATCCGTTTGCTCAAGCCGTATGATGTGTTCGGTTATCGCGCCTGTCTGGCGGATGAGCCGTACAACTCGTTTGCCAGCGCATTCGAGGACTCGACGGTTTATCGGATGAAACGTGCCGATTTTCAGCAGTTGGTTCGCGGTAATGGTGCGCTGTGCTACGAAGTAACGCTGATGATGGCAAAAGACTTGGCTTTCTCGGAGATACAAACGGTCAATCTGACGCAGAAACATATCCGCGGTCGTTTGGCAGAGAGTCTGCTGTTGCTGCTCAAGAACTACGGATTTGAAGAGGACAGCAAGACACTGGCGATGTTACTGCCTCGCGAGGATTTGGCGAACATGAGTAATATGACAACCAGTAATGCGATCCGTACGCTCAGCCAGTTCGCGCAAGAAGGATTGGTTGCCATCAACGGACGCAAGATACAGATTTTGGACGAAAAGGAGTTAGAGCACATATCCCGCTTGGGATAATGAAACTTATACAAAAAAAAGATTGCCCCGTGTGAGGCAATCTTTTTTAATCCATCATATTTCCCATATTACTGGACAGTTGCACCATCTTGTCGTAGTCTTCCGGACTGAGGTCGTAGAAATAGAAGTTACGCGGGTCAATTGGGCGACCGTTGTAGTGTACCTCATAGTGCACATGCGGACCGGTTGATTTGCCGGTATTGCCCACCAAGGCGATAACATCGCCTCGTTTCACTTTCTGTCCCGGATGGACGAACAGCTTATGGCAGTGCGCATAGAGCGTCGAGTAGCCGAAACCATGGTCAATCTCCACCGTCTGACCGTATCCTTGACGCCATCCGGCAACCGTGACCGTTCCATTGCCGGTAGCATAGATATCCGTGCCTACCGGTGCAGAGAAGTCCATTCCTTCATGAAAACGACGGATATGATACACCGGATCGACACGCCAGCCAAAACCGGATGCCATGTGTTTGAGGTTCTTGTTAAGCACTGGTTGGATAGCCGGTATATTCTCCATACGCACCTCTTGGTTCTTCGCCAAGTCGAGTATCTCTTCATAGGAACGTGCTTGTACGTACAGTTCGTGCTCAAACAGGTCCACTTTGCGCTGCAGATCCGCTGCCAGTTGCGTGTTGGTCATACGTGCCAGAGAGTCGTAGTAAGAGATCTGCTGCGTAGCGCCCATGCGGGAACTGAGCGGAATAGGTTCCGCACCCAAGATCGCCCGATAGAGGTTATCGTCACGCTGCGAGAGGTCGGTTAACACGATCTGCATTTGGTCTATCTGTGCATCCATCACTTCCAGTTGAGCCGCCAAGTTGCGGTTGTACTGCATCAAGGATGCCTCACGAGGTGAGGGAAAAAAGTACAGGAACACATAGAAAAAGATGATGCCCAGGCATACACCGCCGATGATATAACCGCCCGAACGGCGCAGCCAATATCGGAAACCGTGCTCAATGCGCTCCAATTGCAGCGTCTCGGGGTTGATTCGATAGTGCTTCTTAAAAAAGGTTGATTTCATTGCATTAATCCTCCTACTTTCGTCGTCCGACAGGTGTCTTCCGACGTTCTACGTTTGTATTTTTGTACCAGAAAAAATACTGGTTCTGTTGTTTCTTCTCTTCGGGTGTCCGTGCTACATAGACCGGTTCACCGGTATAGGGATTGAGTCCGGTATAGAACATGGTGGTGGACAGAGTCATCGGTGTCGGAGTGAAGTCCTGTACCTGCTCCGGACGGTAGTGCATTTTCTTGGTCTCTTCCGCCAAGTGCATCATATCGTGCTTGGTGCATCCCGGGTGCGAGGAGATGAAATACGGTATCAACTGCTGGTTCAGTCCCGCTTCCTGATTGATACGCAGGAATAGTTCTCTGAACCGCAGATAGTTCGCCCAAGCGGGCTTACGCATGATTTTAAGCACCGCGTCGGAGCTATGCTCCGGTGCCACTTTGAGTCGTCCGGAGACATGCCGTGTAATCAACTGACGCGCATAGTCTTCGCTCATGAGGTCGTAACGGATGCCAGAGCCCACAAACGCATGTTTGACATATGGCAGTTTATCCACCGTGCGGTAGATGTCAATCACCGGTCCGAAATCCTGGTTGAGGTTCTTGCAGATAGCCGGTTGCAGACAACTGGCACGGACACACTTTTCGCACAGCGACATATCCTTGCCGTGCATGCCGTACATGTTCGCCGACGGTCCGCCGAGGTCCGAGATGATGCCGTGCCAATCGGGTAACTGGCTCAAGCGCTCTATCTGTCGGAGGATAGACGCTTTGGAGCGAGACACGATCTGCTTGCCCTGATGCGCACTGATGGTGCAGAACGCACATCCGCCGAAACAGCCGCGGTGCATGCACACCGACCATTTAATCATCTCATAGGCAGGGATGTGTTTGTCTTTGTATTTGGGGTGCGGCGTGTATTGGTACGGCAAATCAAAGATCGCATCCAACTGCTCCGTGGTCATAGGCGGATAGGACGGATTGACCACCACCCATTTGTTGCCGACCGGTTGCACCAATGTCGTCTGATGAATCTTATTCGACTCAATCTCCATCAGCCGGAAGTTCTGCGCATGCTTGCGTTTGTCCCGTACGGCTTCTTCATGCGAAGCGAGCATGATGGCATCAGACGGTATCTCCGATTTATCGGATGTCAGGAATGCCGTTTGCGGAATAGAGTGAAGGGCTTTGGCGTTGGCATTGGCTTTGATTCGGTCCGCTATCTCCGTCATGGCTTGTTCACCCATGCCATAGACCAAGAGGTCGGCACCGCTGTCCACCAAAATAGACGGCATCAGTTTGTCCTGCCAGTAGTCATAGTGCGTCAAGCGGCGCATGGAAGCTTCTATGCCTCCGATGACAACCGGTACATCCGGGTATAACTGCCTGAGAATCTTGCAGTATGTAATGGTGCAGTAGTCCGGTCGCATGCCCGCTTTCCCTTCCGGTGTGTAGGCATCGTCCGAACGACGTCTCTTGGCGGCCGTGTAATGGTTTACCATCGAATCCATCGAACCGGCAGACACGGCAAAATAGAGCCGTGGTCGACCGAACTTCTTGAAATCGCGGAAGTCACCGTGCCAATCCGGTTGGGGTACGATCGCTACACGGTAACCAGCGGCTTCCAGCACCCTACCCAACACCGCTGCGCCGAAGGACGGATGGTCTATATACGCATCGCCGGTGAAGAAGACAATGTCCACTTCATCCCAACCACGCAAGTCCGTCTCTTTTCGGGTGGTCGGCAAATATTTCAACAAATCAGCCAATCTAATGTACGATGTACGATTTATTTACGATTTAGTCTATTTGTAGATCTAATCTCTCTTTCAACTGTGCCAGTGCAGGATTCTGTTCTGCCATCACCTGAAACTTCTCTTCTGCAGTAAACGCCATCTGTTCCTGCGTGTATTGTTGTTGTACCAGTTGGATCTTCAGTTCACTGTTATGCAGTACTGCCCGCATTCGTTGTGCCAAAGTAGGCATAGCTTTGCGCATCTGCTCCATTTGCCATGGGTTCGGCATTTGGATCTCCGCGATCCACTCGCCTTTAAGGTGCGGTATGTAGTTCTCAATCAACTGTTTAAGACGCGGTTCGTCCTTATAGGTCTGTGCCAGACCAACCCACGCGTCTTTGAGTTGGTCATCCGTAAAAGGGCGGTTCGGCTCCTGTGCAGGAGTATTGGTGATTGGTGATTGGTTATTGGTTTTTGGTTGCTCTGGTTCCTGTTTCTTCGGACCGAAGGACAAGCCTACATTCGGCATCTTTGGTATCTGTGCGGTAGCGACAGCAGGTTGCAGTGCCGATGCCGACTGTGCTTGCGGTTGCGGAGCCGCAGCGGGTTTGGGTTGAGGAGCCGGAACCGACACTTTCGGAGCACTCGGCGTATTCGGAGCAATCGGTATATTCTGCGTTACACCGAGTTGGCATAATTTGACCAGCGCCAACTCTACCGTCAAGCGTTTATTACGCGCTGTACGGTAGTTGATGTCGCAAGTATTAAGGATGTCCAAGGCTTGGAACAACCACATCGGATGACAGCGCTGTGCTTGATCGGCATACCGCTTGCGGATAACATCACTCGTCTCCAAGAGCGGCAGTGTGACTGCATCTTTGCTCACCAGCACATCGCGCAGGTGTTGTGCAAAACCAGTCACGAAATGTCCGGCATCGAAGCCGTGGTTCAGCACCTCGTTGAACAGCAGCAGCGCTTGTGCCGTGTTATGCGCCAACGCGTGGTCCACCAAGGAAAAGTAATAGTCCACATTGAGCACATTGAGTACTTCAATCGTACGCTCGTACGTGATGGTTGAACCGCAGAACGCTACTAACTGGTCGAAGATAGACAGTGCATCACGCATTCCACCATCTGCTTTCTGTGCGACTACATTCAGTGCCTCTTCGCTCACCGTGATACCTTCTTTCTGCGCCACCGACTGCAGATACGCGATCGTATCGGGCACGGTGATGCGGTTGAAATCATACACCTGGCAGCGGCTCAAGATAGTCGGCAGCACTTTGTGCTTCTCGGTGGTAGCGAGAATGAAGATAGCGTATGAAGGCGGTTCTTCCAGCGTCTTGAGCAGTGCATTGAAGGCACCCGCTGAGAGCATGTGTACCTCGTCGATGATATAGACGGAGTACTTACCGATCTGTGGCGGGATACGCACTTGGTCAATGAGCGAACGGATGTCCTCTACCGAGTTGTTCGATGCTGCATCCAGTTCGTGGATGTTGAACGAGCGCTGCTCATTGAACGCCTTACAACTCTCGCACTCGTTGCATGCATCGAAGCCGTTCTGCGGGTTCAGACAATTGATTGTTTTGGCAAAGATGCGCGCACACGTGGTCTTACCGACTCCACGCGGACCGCAGAACAAATACGCATGCGCCAGATGGTTCTGACGAATTGCGTTCTGTAGTGTCTGTGTCAGTGCTTGTTGCCCGACCACGGACTCAAAGGTCTGCGGGCGGTACTTACGCGCCGATACAATGTAATTTTCCATATGCTTGTGTTATTTGTATGCTATGCTGTATATATAGTTGTCTTTTTCCACCGTCTGAATC
>JAFPGA010000248.1 GCA_017423085.1 Paludibacteraceae bacterium
ACGGCGAGGCGGCTTTCTATGGTCCGAAACTCGACTTTATGGTCAAGGATGCTATCGGTCGCCGCTGGCAGTTGGGTACCATCCAGGTGGATTACAACCTGCCGGAGCGCTTTGAGCTGGAGTACACGGGCGAGGACAACCAGAAACACCGTCCGGTGATGATTCACCGTGCGCCGTTCGGTTCGATGGAGCGCTTTGTGGCGGTCCTCATCGAGCACACGGCAGGTAAGTTCCCGTTGTGGCTGACTCCGGATCAGGCAGTCGTGCTGCCGATCTCCGAGAAGAGCAACGAGTACGCATGGAAAGTGAAAGAGATACTTGAGCAACAAGACGTTCGCGTCATCGTCGATGACCGTAACGAGAAGCTCGGTCGTAAGATCCGCGACAACGAGCTCAAGCGTATCCCGTACATGCTGATCGTAGGTGAGAAAGAAGCCGAACTCGGACTCGTCTCTGTTCGCCAGCAAGGCGCAGAGGAGAAGGGTCAGATGAGTATTCAGGAGTTCGCTGACTTCATCAACAACACCGTACGCGAGCAGATGAGCGCGTACTAAAGTTCTTAGCCCCAAGGGGCACGATTATTTGACAAAGTCAAATTTTGAAAGTTGAAAGTTGAAAGTTGAAAGGCTAACGGTGATGGAGAGAGTCAGTAAAGCACAAGTTAAGTTAGTGCGCTCGTTGCAGCAGAAGAAATTCCGCGACGAACTGGGTCTCTTCGTCGCCGAAGGCGATAAGTGCGTGAACGAACTGCGCAAGGCGTTTGAGTTGGTCTATTATATAGAGAGTACAGACCGTTCGTTACACGCACAACCCGATACGCTGTTGGCGAGTCCGACGGAGATCGAACAGATGTCCGGTCTGCGTACGCCGCAGGGAGTGGTGGGGGTGTTTAAGAAACACCCGATTGAAGATTGGAGATTGGAGATTGAAGATTTGGTGCTGGCGCTGGACGGGGTGCAGGACCCGGGGAACTTGGGAACGATCATCCGTACTTGCGATTGGTTCGGCGTACACGACATCGTCTGTTCGCGCGACACGGCGGACTGCTACAACCCCAAAGTGGTACAAGCAACGATGGGTGCGCTGGCACGCGTGCGAGTGCATTATGTGGATTTGCCGAAAAAGCTTTCAGAATTCAGCCGTCAGTATTCAGACCTCAGAATTTTCGGCACGCTGTTGGAAGGTGACAACATGTACGAGGTGTTGAAGCAGTCAGCCAGGTCAGACCTGCATCAGCCATCAGCCGTTATCGTGATGGGCAATGAGGGGAACGGTATCTCGCAAGCCGTGCGCGAACGCATCACCCACCCCATCCGTATTCCTTCGTACCCCGCCGATGCGGAGACCTCCGAGAGCCTGAACGTGTCTATCGCGACGTCCATCGTGCTGGCTGAGTTCCGGCGACCCTTACAAACATAGAACACAAGACCATGAGACACATTTTTTCCCGATTGATCGTACTGGCCGCCCTGTGCGTTGGTTCGCTTGGTGTATGGGCAGGAACGAACCTGCAGTTGTATTACGACTTCGGCAGTGTCGGCACAGCGTGCGCTAACCAGCGTTCACAACGTGTGACCACGACGCTGGAGTTGTTCTACCCCGACCCGTGGGGTAACACATTCGCGTTCATTGACCTTGACTACGCGATCCACCCCAACGACCCGAACAACACCCCGTTCATGGCGTACACGGAGATCGCGCGGTGTCTTAATTTCTGGGGTAACACGCCGGTAAAGGATTTGAGCGTGCAAGTGGAGTACAACGGCGGTCTGGGTGTGTATAAGGATGCGCTTGGCGACCTCCGCGGCTACGGCATCAACCACGCCGCACTCGTCGGACTGAACTACTGCCTCCACACAGCGGATTATAAGAATATCTTCAACATCGAGCTGCTGTACAAATATATCGTCGATGACTACAACAAAACCGCCAACCAAGTGCCGCTGCAGTTCACGTTCGTGTGGGGTTGTGACGATTTCTGCACCTTACCGGGTCTGCGGTTCAGCGGTTTTTTCGATATCTGGGGACAGCGCTTCGGCAGCGGTCAGTCGTTCGTGATGATCAGCGAACCACAGTTGTGGTACAATGTCGGACGGTGGTTCAAGTGCCCGAACCTGAACGTCGGTACGGAGATTGAGTTCAGTTATAACTTCACGGGCGGTGTACCCGGCACCGGATTCATGTGTAACCCGTGTGTGGGAGTCAAGTGGTGCTTTGACTAAAAAAAAGAGCCATGCGGCTCTTTTTTTTATTGGTGTTGCTCGCGGAGCAGGTCATTGACCGTCTTCACGGGGTTGAAGGTCGAGACAGGTACTTCGACGAAGATGGTGTTCCAGCGGCTCATAGCACCGTTCCACAGACCCGGTAACTCAAGCGCCAGCAGTTCCTTACCGTCTTTCGACTTGTTGGAGATGAAGCCCGTCTGCGGGTCCACATACCGGGGCAGGTCAAACGGATTGCCTTCGTAGTCACGGATGGCGCACACCAGATCCACCGGATTGAAGTGAGTCGATTGCTTCATGAGTTCGGGATCGCTGATCTGAGTCGATTCGAGGATTTGGCAGCTAATCGAGCCGTCTGCCTCGCGTACCAAGAACGGTCCACCACCGGGTTCGCCCGTGTTCTTCACCACGCCGCAGACACGGATAGGACGGTTCAGCTTAGCACGTTCCTCGTCGCTCAGGTTCGGGTCCTTGAGTGCCTCGAACACGCGTTTCTGCTCGGTCACAAGCACACCCGCAAGGATCTGTTTGTAACGGATGGTGTCTTTTTTGAGACGATCGGGCACGACGTTATCGATATTCTTGATGAAAACGATGTCGGCATCCTGCTGATTGAGGTTCTCAATGAGCGCGCCGTGTCCACCCGGGCGGAAGAGGAGTTTGCCGTCCTTGGTACGGAACGGCGTGCCGTCCGGATTAGCCGCCAGCGTGTCGGTACTCGGCAACTGCTCGGAGAAGGTGACGTCGTACTTGACATCGTATTTGTCTTCGAACTTCTTGAGGTTGTCCGCGATATGCTGACGGAACAGCGGCAGATGGTCATGGCTGACGGTGAAATGCAGATAAACGGTCGGTTTCTCGCCTTCGCCTTTGCAGTACTGCGCACCTTCTACCAAATGCTCCAACGCGGGCGTACGCGCGCCGTCGCGATATTTATGGAATAGCAACAAGCCCTTCGGCAGGTCTCCGTAGTGCATGTCGTACAGCAGATAACGCACGGCTTCCTGTCCTTCCTTACCCGCGAGTTGCGGACCGAAAGCGAACTGGTCTTTGTGCGCCAAAAACTCCTGAATGAACGGCGTCTCAATACCGTCCTCGAGATACTGGAACAGGTTCTTGAACATACGGCTGGCAGCACCCGAAGCCGGAACGAACTTGAGGATCTTATGTCCCTCTTTGAGGTACTGCTCCCACGCTGCGATATACGCATCCTGCTCGGCACGTTTCGGAGCCAAGATGCCCCTCTTCGTCGAAGCCGGCGCTACAATATCCAACTCAGGAAAGCCATTACGGAAACACTCCAGTTGGGCTTCCGCTTTCTCTACAGAGATGCCCCGAGCAGCTAATTGCTCAAGGTCTTGTTGACTGAAAGAATTCATAGTATTAACAGATTAAAAAATCAAATTTGGCGCAAAGATATAAAAAAATTTGCATATGTGCAAAAAAAATTGTAATTTTGCACCGAAAAAATAAAAATCACTATTGTTATGGTTTTAATCGCCGATAGCGGAAGCACAAAAGTGCATTGGTGTTTAGTCACCGCCAGCGGACAATATTCCGATGTGTTCACAGATGGAATCAATCCGATGTTTCAGACCTGTGATGCGATGCGCAACAGCATTTGCAACCAGTTGTTACCGAAGATCGCCCCGTTGCTGTGGGCGGGTACGCTGACGCATGTGTTCTTCTACGGAGCGGGTTGCACGCCGGAGAAGAAAGTGTTTGTACACAAAGCGCTGGAAATGGTGTTCAAGAAAGCGGAGATTCATGTGGAGTCCGACATGGTCGGTGCGGCACGCGGTCTGCTGGGGCACAATGCCGGTGTGGCGTGCATCCTCGGAACGGGTAGCGGCAGCTGTTACTACAACGGCGAGAACATCGAATGGAACGTGCCTTCGCTCGGGTATATATTGGGCGACGAGGGTTCGGCAGCGGTACTCGGCAAACGGCTGGTAGGCGACCTGCTCAAGAACCAGTTGGGCGATGACCTGAAGGAAGCGTTCTTCAAGGAGTACGAGACATCCATGCCGGATATCTTTGAGAAAGTGTATCGTCAACCGTTCCCGAACCGGTTTCTTGCCAAACTGTCCAAGTTCTGCGCAGACCATATCGAGGACCAACGCATTCACGACCTCGTTTATGACCACTTTGTGCAGTTCATTCGGAGAAACCTTGTGCAGTATTTTGAGCATTCAGAATTCAGCCTTCAGCATTCAGAGGTCGGCTTTGTCGGTTCGATTGCATACTACTACAAGCCTATTTTGGAAGAGGCGATGAAGGCGGAAGGTATACCTCTTGGCACGATTCTGCAAGACCCGATTGAGGGCCTCAAAGAGTACCATAAAGATGCTATTATTCCGACGACGGAATAAATTTGAAATTTGATATTTGAAATTTGATATTTTATGATATCTACTTTTTATTTACCGGGCAGAGTATGCTCGACAAAGGCGATCAAAGAGATTGCTGAGAAAGCAAACACTCCGTACACCATGATCTGTCTCAAACCCGAGATCGAATGGGTGTATCTGGGACAAGAACGTATGGTACAAGTGCTGGAAATGACCGGCGCGAACATGGTCTATGC
>JAFPGA010000249.1 GCA_017423085.1 Paludibacteraceae bacterium
GCCTGTTCAAATGCCTCACGGGCTGCCATGTACGCATATTGCGCTTCCTGCGACATGCCCGTGCGAAGACGACGATGCAGCAACGCTTTCAAGTCCGGAGTCTCGACCATGCCGGTTAGCGGACTACGAAAACCGTACTCCGTACGTGCTTCGTCTATTCCGATGCCGGATTTGCCGGCACGCAGCGAGGCACTCACTTCTTCTTTGTTTCGGCCGATACATGACCAGATACCTATGCCTGTTACAACTACCCGTTTCATCCCATGCCTCCTGCTATTTCAATTACTTGCCCGGTGATATATGCCGCTTCGTCCGAGCAAAGGAAACTGACTAATGATGCCACTTCCTCCGGTTGCCCGAAGCGACCTGCCGGAATAGTTTTTTTCAGTTCTGCTTCGTTCAGGTCTGCCGTCATGTCGGTAGCGATGAATCCCGGAGCAACGGCATTGACCGTCACTTTGCGGGCTGCCACTTCTTTGCTCAAAGCCTTGGTTGCACCAATCAGAGCTGCCTTGGCAGCCGAGTAGTTCGCTTGCCCGGGCAGACCGCTTACACCCGAAACGGATGTGATATTGACGATGCGTCCTTTTCGCGCGCGCAACATGGCGGGCAAAAGATGATGCGTGGTGTAGTAGAATCCTTCCGTTGTGGTGTTGAGCACGTCATGCCATTCGTCTTCACTCATGAAAACCAACAGCCCGTCGCGACGGATACCGGCGTTGTTCACCAGCACGGATATATGTTCGCCTTCATGCGCATCATCCCATGCTTTGAGTGCCGCCTCGGTAGCTGCACCGTCTGCTACATCAAACGGCAGTAACTCAGCATGTCCACCGGCAGCTTCTATGGATTTTTTCACCTCTTGTGCCGCAAGGACATTGCTGTGATAATTGATGATGACCGTGTAGCCGTCTTTGGCGAGCCGCTCGGAAATAGCTCTGCCTATTCCGCGACTGCCACCGGTTATAAGTGCATAATTCATAATTGTCTCAAGTATTTCTCAATGTTAGCCAAGTCTTCGTAGAACGGTGTGTCGTCCACGATGGTCGGTGTGATGGCGCGAATAGCGCGATACTGCGCTTGAGTGGCAGAAGCCAACTGCTCTGCTATGCCCAAGCAATCAACCGCTTGCGCCAATGCCAGATACAGGACAGACATCACTTGGTAGCAGTTGTCTATCACTTGTGCGCACAGTTCGGAACTGTTCGTGCCCATGGACACGATGTCCTGGTTGTCGTTGTTGTTCGGTATCGAGTGTACGTAGTTCGGCATGGCAAGTGTCTGGCACTCGGCGGTAGTACTCGTTGCCGTGAACTGGCATGCCTGAATGCCGTAATTCAGTCCCAGCGTACCCATATTCAGGAACGGTGGCAGGATTCCGTTAATGCGGTCATGGCAGAGGTAGTTCAACTGCCGCTCGCTGATCATCGCCAAGCGAACCAGAGCGATCTTCATCTTATCCGCTTCGAGGGAGATATAATCGCCGTGGAAATTACCTCCGTGATATACGTTCTGCGTGTCAGGGTCCACAATCGGGTTGTCGGATGCAGCATTCAGTTCCTCTTCTATCACCAGGCGGCTGTACGCCAAGGTATCTGCTATAGGACCCAATATCTGCGGCGTGCAGCGCAGCGAGTAGTACGCTTGCACCTTGTCCTTGAACACACCATTACTCTCAATAGGCTGATGGCTGACGGCTGATGACTGATGGTTATACAACACGTTCTCCCGTTTCTGTAACCGTTGGGAACCTTTGCTCATTGCTCGCATCTGTTGGGCAATATACACCTGTCCCTTCTGTCGACGTGCTTCGTTGAGCGGTGCTGCCATCAGGTCATCGTAACTGCCGGCTATCTCGTTCATCCATACAGCTGCTACGGTCGCCCAATGAAGCAGGTGCTCCGCGTTCAGCAGGTTGACCGCACTAATGCCCGTCATGACGCTGGTGCCGTTGGTGCAACTCAAACCCTCACGGATATGAATAGTGACGGGTTTCAAACCACATTCGTCCAACACACTCTTCGTCTCTCGCCATTCGCCTTTGTAATGCACTTTGCCTTCACCAATCAGACATAGTGCAATATGTGCCAGTTGCACCAAGTCTCCGCTGGCACCTACACTGCCATGCTTGGGAATGAACGGGTAGATGCCTCGGTTGATGAATTCGGTCAGCAGCGTGACCAGTTCCGGATGTATGCCGCTTTTGCATTGGGCGAATACACCTACGCGCGCTAACATAGTCGCGCGTACAAAAAAATCACTCAACGGCTCGCCCATGCCGGTAGCATGTGAACGGATGATATTATACTGCAAATCGCGAAGGTGACTGTCCTCTACACGCCATTGTGCCATTGGACCGAAACCGGTGTTGATGCCATATATTACTTTATCGCTGGAGAAACGGGATAAAAAGGAATAGCAATCAGCGATACCCTGGAGGGTCGCCTTGTCCCAGACTAATTGTCCGTCGTGATATAAGATATCCTGAACTAATTGTAAGTCAATTTTCATCAATCGTACGTTGCTTAAATGCTATATAAAAACAAAATCGGGCGCAAAGGTACAACAAATTTTGGATATACGCAAATTTTTTTAGACATTTTTATAACAATGTCGGAAAGGGTAATTAAATATTTTTCAAAAAAAACTGTAAAATTATTTGCATATATAAATTTTTTGTTGTAATTTTGCCGTCGATTTTGAAATTTAATCGGATTAAAAACAAAAAACAACTTCAAAAGTATGGGCAATATTCGATTTGAAGCGTTAAAAAATGCTTTTTTGCATAAACCTGCTAATGTAGAAGTGCCGGATGGCAAAGTGAAAGACTATTTCGCAAAAGACGTGTTCACGCGTGAGCGAATGAAAGAATATATCGCGCAAGAAGTGTTGGATCAGTTGTTCGATGATGTGGACAATGGTCGCACTATTCATCGTGACATAGCCGGAACGGTGGCTATCGGTATCCGCAAATGGGCGATTGAGCATGGTGCCACCCATTTCACGCACTGGTTCCAGCCGCTTACCGGTGGTACGGCAGAGAAGCACGACGCGTTTTTTACGCTGGACAAGAGCGGCACACTGTTAGAAGAGTTTAGCGGCGACAGTCTTTATCAGCAAGAGCCGGACGCTTCTTCGTTCCCATCAGGAGGTATCCGTAACACCTTCGAGGCTCGCGGATACTCGGCATGGGACCCTTCGAGTCCGGTGTTCCTGATTGGAGATACGCTCTGTATCCCGACGGTGTTTGTTGCCTACACGGGTGAAGCGCTGGATTACAAAACGCCATTGATCCGCTCGACCGCATCGCTTTGTCACGCCGCGCGCGAGGTGTGCGCGTACTTTGATAAACAAGTTAGACACGTGCACGCGAACCTTGGATGGGAGCAGGAGTATTTTCTAGTGGATGAGGCGCTCTATAACGCACGTCCGGACTTGATGCTCACCGGTCGCACGCTCATGGGACACAATAGTGCCAAGAGTCAGCAGTTAGAGGACCATTATTTCGGTGCTATTCCGGCGCGTGTGATTGCGTTCATGCGTGAACTGGAGTACGAAGCGCTTAAAGCCGGTATCCCCGTGCGTACGCGTCATAATGAGGTGGCACCCAACCAGTTTGAGATGGCACCTATCTTTGAAGATGTCAATTTGGCAAACGACCATAATCTGCTTGTGATGAGTATCATGGAACGTGTGGCAGAGAAGCACCATTTCCGTGTGCTGCTGCACGAGAAACCCTATGCAGGAGTGAACGGTAGCGGTAAGCACTGTAACTGGTCGATGCAGACCAACACGGGCATTAACCTGTTGGCACCGGGTAAGAACCCGTACCAGAACTTGCAGTTCATCACGTTCCTGGTCAATGTGCTGATGGCGGTTCAGCGTCATAACGGTTTGCTCAAAGCCTCTATCGTGAGTGCTACCAATGAGCATCGTCTCGGGGCCAACGAAGCACCGCCGGCTATCATCTCCGTGTTCCTGGGCAAGCAGATCAGCGAGGTGCTGGACAAGCTGGAGCACGCGAGTGCCGAAGAGGCGATTATCATTAACGCCAAAAAAGAGATGAAACTGGGTGTGGCGAATATTCCGGAGATACTGCTGGACAACACCGACCGCAACCGCACTTCGCCTTTTGCGTTCACCGGCAACCGGTTCGAGTTCCGTGCTGTCGGTTCGTCCGCTAACTGCGGCGCTGCGATGTTAGCGCTCAATGCTGCGGTAGCAGAGCAGTTGATGCTGTTCAAAGCAGAGGTGGATGCACGTATCGAGCAAGGCGAAGCCAAGGAGCGGGTGCTGTTTGACGTGATTAAGAAATATATCGTGGCGTGCAAAGCTATCCGCTTTGACGGCAACGGTTACAGCGAGGAGTGGAAAGCCGAAGCTGCACAACGCGGTCTCGATTGTGAGACGAGTGTACCGCTCGTTATTGACCGCTACCTCAAGCCTGAGACGATTAAGATGTTCGGCGAGACTGGCGTGCTCAATGAATCTGAACTGCACAGCCGTTGTGAAGTCAAATGGGAGACCTATGCTAAGAAACTGCAGATTGAGAGCCGCGTCATGGGTGACCTCGTAATCAACCATGTGCTACCGGCAGCCAAGCGCTACCAGACGATGCTGCTGCAGAACGTGCTGGCTGTCAAACAGGTGTTCAGCGCCGACGAGACTGCTTCCCTCAACGAGATGGACTATAGCATTATCAAGCAGATTGAGCACCATTCGGGCGCTATTTTCGATGGTGTGGAGCGCATGACCGAAGCGCGGCATAAAGCAAATCGTCAACCCGATGAGCGCAGCAAAGCACTGGCGTATCACGACACCGTGCTGCCGCTGATGGCGGAGATACGCGAGCATGCTGATGCTCTTGAACTGATCGTTGATGACGAGATGTGGACACTGCCCAAATATCGCGAA
>JAFPGA010000250.1 GCA_017423085.1 Paludibacteraceae bacterium
ATCTCCGGTGTCACCTTGTCCCAAGGGGTCAACTCCGGGTGTACGAAGTTATAGATATGGTTGAACCGGCTCGGCTTGCCGAACAGCAGGTACTTCACGTTCCGCTGCAGTTTGACGTATTTCACGCCTTGGAACCACACCAACTCACACTGGTGCGTGCCGTCGAAGAACGTCGCGCTCAAACGCTGCGCCTTGCCGATACCGATCGTGTGCCACTCGGTCACTTCGCCGATAATCTGCACGTACGTGTCCTCGTCGTCCAACTCCGCAATGCGGTAGAACCGGCTGCGGTCGATGTACTTGTACGGATACTGCCGCAGCATATCCATCGCCGTCTGAACCTTCAGTTCACTACGAAGAATGTCGGCACGTTTGGCACCGACATTCTTACAATACGTTATATCTCTATAAGATAGGTCCACAAGTGGCTATGCTTATTGGAGTTTGAAGCTAACAGGAACCGTGAACTTAACACGTACGGGTTTACCACGTTGCTTACCCGGTTTCCATTTCGGCATCGTTTTGATGACGCGAACGGCCTCTTTGTCCAACGACGGGTCACCACCCGAACGAACCACCTCGATATCTACAATCGAACCGTCTTTGTTCACCGTGAACTGGCAGATTACACGACCTTGAATACCGTTCTCTTGAGCAATAACAGGATACTTGATATTATCGCTCAGGTACTTGAACAGCGCTTGCTGACCACCTGGGAACTCAGGCATCGACTCAACGACTACGAAGACAACCTCTTCTTCCTCTTCCTCTACCGGAGCCTCAACCGGCGCAGCGATAACAACTTCTGTCTCTTTGTCATCTTCCGTGTTGATATCAATGGACTCGGTCTCGACGTTATCCTCTACCACGTTCAGCACCTCAACCTCTTGCACTGCAGGGGGTGGGGGAGGGGGAGGAGTCTCTTGACTCGTCGTCTGAATCTCAATCTCTTCCTCAAAGAACAGATCGGTGTCCGTGATTTCATACTTTGTGACCTCTGTCTCGGTCCACTCAAGCGCTACATAGCACAAGCTCAGCACGAAAACCAAACCCATCAAAACATACATGAGTTTGTCCTTCTCCAAACTGGCTTTTTCTGATTTCTTGATTTGCATATCTTGTGTTTTTTTAGGTCGTGAACTAAAATCGGCTACAAAGGTACAACTTTTTTTTAATTTATGCAAATAAATTTCGAAAAATTTGTATATTTACAAATATTTTTGTACCTTTGCACCCGCTAATGAAGCAATTTGTGTCAAAAATATGGTATTCTTCCTCTGCTCGTAACGTCGGAAAACTTCTTTCCGCGAATGTCGTTGCACAGGCAATAGGAATCATTATCTATCCTGTTCTCACGCGTATGTATGCGCCCGAGGATTTTGCCTTGTTAAGTCTCTTTATGAGTATTTCCACTGTGGCGGTTTTGTTGGGTAATGCCGAGTACCAATATGCCATTGTGCTGCCTCGAGAGGACTCCAAAGCGCGTGCGTTGGTGCATTTGAGTACGTTCCTGACACTTGTTGTCTCCGTCGTATTGGCACTGACCATCCCCTTCTCCGAATCTATCGCAGGGCTGTTTAACGCACCGGAACTGGCGCGGTGGTGGTGGGCTTTGCCGATTAGCGTCGGGCTGATTGGAATGTGGAATATACTTAATTATTGGTATATCCGCCGAAAAGCCTTTGCCCGCATCAGCGGTTATCAGCTGACGCAGAGTGTCTTCTCCGCGTCTTCCAAAGTCGGCTTTGGCGCGTTGGGATGGTTACACGGCGGACAGATATTGGCTTCTGTGATTGCGCCTTTCATGTCGTTGGTAATCAGTGCCTTACTCGCATGGAAACAGCATCTTCGTGAGTTGTTTTGCGTGAACCGTGCAGAGGTGCGAATCGTCGCGCGTGAGTATGCCAATTTTCCGAAGTTTAACTTGCCGCGGGCTTTTGTCAATTCGCTTGGGCAATCTTTACCGATTTGGTTGCTTACACCGCAGTTCGGTTTGGATCGGGTAGGATTGTTGTCGCTGGCGCTCATGGCGGCATTTATGCCCCTTAGTATCATCGCCCGTTCTTGTTATCAAGTGCTGTTTCAGCGTATTTCGGAATTGGTTCAACAACGTCGTTCGCTGCGTCCCGTGCTACTTCCTTTCTGCCTTTGGACGGGTGGTTTGACGGTGCTGGGATTAGCTGCGATCTATTGGTTGATACCGCAGTTGGTGTCGGTTCTTTTCGGTGCGGAATGGTTGGAATCAGCTACGATCATCCGTCATCTGTATCCATACCTGGTATTGACCCCTGTGTGCGGTTCGATATGTTTCCTGTCGGATGTGTTTGCCAAACAAAAAACAGCCATGTGGATGGAGACGGGTTATGTCGCTTTGATGGCTCTGACCTTGGGAATAGGTGTCTATGTAGATTGTTTTATTGTCGCAGTGGATCTTTTTGCTTGGACGCGGTTCGTTTTCCTCGCCGTCCAACTGATTTGGTTCGCATCCTTAGTGCGAGCGTATCATAAAACACTTTCGTAGATTTCTTTTAGTGCAGCGCCTACTTTTGCAAATGCGTATTGTTCGCCGGCTTGGCGTATGACTTGCTTGTCGTATGTCGGATAGCAGTCCAGCATTTTATCCAGCGCAGCCGCCAGTTCCTCTGTATTACCCGGCGTGACCAGTATTCCGCAATTAGGCGGAACCATCTCCGGTATACCGCCAACCAACGAAGCCACTACCGGTACGCCTTTGGCCAAACTCTCCGAGATCACAACCGGTGCATTTTCATAATTGGATGGCAACACAAAAATATCTGCTTGATCAAATGCGTCGGATACTTGCTGCGGGGTCAGTTCGCCCGTCCATTCCAGCAAACCTTCCGGGATGTCCAGACTCGCGGCATATTCGCGCACTTGTTGATAATCAACTCCTGTCCCGACAAGCACCAACCGCCAGTCTTGGCGTTTCTCGGAAAGCATCTTCGCCGCCCGCAACAGTCCCTTCACATTCTTCGCCCGCTCGTCAAAACAACTGATGTGCAGCAGCGTCTTACGGTCTGATGGCTGACAGCTGACAGCTGAAGGCTCATAAAAGAACTCATCCACTACATTATGGATTTTTCCCCATCTTGCATTGTGAATTCCGCAGACTTGCATCGCTTCCGCGTGGCGCTGGCTGACAGTGAGTATGACGGATGCCTCTTCTGCAATGCGTTGGTACAACCGCCTTTTGTACGCGGGCATGCGTAGGAACTGTCCGTTCTCGGGCAGGTATCCGCTCCAGTGCTCTATGATTATATAAGGTATATGATACCGTTTCTTGAGCCACAACGCCAGCACACCCTGCTTCTGGATGACGTTCAGTTGTACCACGTCCGGCATCCACCCTTCGCGCTGCAATGTGCTCCATTGACACCAGGTGTCGCGCCAGCCTTGCGAACAGATGACGCGCACGTCGATGCCTTGTGCGCGCACAGCCTCTACGTGCTTCTGAACGAAAAGCCCGCTCATAGCGTCCTTCTCAGACGGATACCAAGGAGTTAAGAAGAGAACTTTAGCCATTAGCCCTTAGCCTTTCGCCTTTATCGAAATCTCCATTCCTTCATTTTCTGGAACCAGATAGCCAACCGGAAGAGCGGTTTGTAGTATTTCTCTACAGCAAAATACTTGGTCTCAACCGAACCGAACTGACGGTAGTGTTCTGCGGTGCCTTTCTCCATAGATCCCTCAAAATCAAAGCGAACGCCTTTCTCTTTGGCAAGTTTCATTGCCTCCAAGACAAGCCGCGCACCCGCACCCGAATCGCTGAACGCAGGGTCGTAAGTCGGAATCAGGTAATACAGATAGTGCTTGTCCCACACTAAGAAAGCTGCTGCATAAGGCTGTCCTTCCGAGTTGCAGACACTCAAGATCTGGCACTGTTTGGCGCGGCGTGCTTTGCGCTCTAATACTAATAGGAACTCGCGCGTGTAACTGATATGCCGTTTGCGGGCTGCCAGACAGGCGGTGTGGAACCGGTAAAAATCCTCGACGTCCATCGTACGCTCGGCGTGCAGCGAGGCGGCTTTTTTCAGCTGCCGCTGTTTGTTTTTGCTGAACGAAGCGATCAAAGCGTCCATGTCGCTCAAGTCATCGACACGGAATGTCACCCGCTCTTTCGTCTTGAACCCCAGCGCACGCATCGCCTCGACGCACAGACTGCCCGGCAGGTACTGCTGGTAGTAGTACGCCAAGCCCATCTGATCCATTTGCTCTTTGATCTGACGGCACACTTCGGCTGTTTTCCATCGGTCAGCCGTCACTTCCGGACTAACCCATATTCCGCCAATGTGCGACATCTGAGGCATCAGGATATACTTCAGTCTCG
>JAFPGA010000251.1 GCA_017423085.1 Paludibacteraceae bacterium
ATCAAACCGGAGATCAATTTTGCACCGGGAACGGATGAACATGACCCGCGTGTGTATGATGCTGCTGTGGAGCAGTTCAAGTTGTTCAAGCAGAACGGCTGGCTGGTGCAGGACCAAGTGGAGAAATACTACGTCTATGCGCAGACGATCTTGAGCAATCAGCCGTCAGCCATCAGCAGTCAGACGGATAAGACCCAATACGGTTTGGTGGTTGGTGCATGGGTGGATGATTATCTGGAGGGACGCATCAAGAAACATGAGTTGACGCGCCGCGACAAAGAGGAAGACCGCATGAAGCATGTGCGCGTGCTGAACGCTAATATGGAGCCTGTGTTCTTCGCCTACCCTCACCGCGATGACCTTGATGCCATCGTAGCCGAAGTGACGAAAAACGAGCCGGAGTACGATTTTGTGGCTGCTCCGGAAGGTTTCCGTCACACGTTCTGGGTTATCAACGACGAAAAGACCATTGAGCGCATCACAGAGATTTTTGCGCAGATTCCGGCAATGTATATTGCGGACGGACACCACCGAAGCGCAGCTGCAGCACGCGTAGGTGCTGAACTGCGCAATGTACAAAGGGACGATGTACAATGTACGAAGGAATCCGATTTCTTCCTGGCCGTATGTTTCCCTGATAATCAGCTCAATATCATTGACTACAACCGCGTAGTGAAGGATTTGAACGGGCTGAGTGAGGAAGAGTTCTTAGTAGCCCTCAAAGAGGACTTTGATGTGGAATGTGTAGGGTGTAATGTGTACAAGCCTAAAGGCTTGCATAATTTCTCGTTGTATTTGGGAGGAAAATGGTATTCGTTGACCGCCAAGCCCGGACGATACAATGACAATGACCCGATTGGTGTGCTGGACGTGACGATATCAAGCAATCTGATCTTGGACAAGATACTCGGTATTAAAGACCTTCGTTCAGACAAGCGCATTGATTTCGTGGGCGGCATCCGCGGACTTGGCGAGTTGCAACGGAGAGTGGATAGCGGCGAGATGAAGATGGCGCTGGCACTCTACCCTGTCACCATGCAGCAGATCATCGACATTGCCGACAGCGGAAATATCATGCCACCCAAGACCACGTGGTTTGAACCGAAATTACGCAGCGGGCTCGTGGTACATGAACTAAATTGACTAGACGAACTAGAAATCCCAGATGGCCTAGAATGACTAAGAATGACTAAAAAAATTCTATACATACTATTAGCGGTTCTGTGTCTGTCGAGTTGCAGTATCCAGCAGAAGATCAAGCGGGCGGATAAGAAGTTCGCGATTGGCGAGTACTACACCGCAGCGGACATCTACAAGCAATGCTACAGCCGTTTGAGCAGTCAGAAAGAGCGTGAGTTGAAAGGTTACGTTGCTTTCCGTCAAGGCGAGTGCTACCGGTACATCAATAATCCCAAAGCCGCCAACTGCTATCAGAGTGCGCTGCGGTGCAAGTACCAGTTACAGGACTCGACCGTCTATTTGCATGCTGCCCAGGTGCTGCAATATCAAGGCAAGTACAAAGAGGCTATCAAGTATTATGATTCGTACCTGGAAGCGCATCCAACGGACTACGTGGCGCTTGCCGGTAAGTACGCGTGTACGAAGATTGAGGAATGGAAACGCGAGACGAGTCGTTATCGTATTACAGAAGCGAAGATATTTAACCAAAAGCGCACCAGTAACTTCGCGCCGATGTTCATCGGTTCGAATAGTGATGCGCTGATGTTCTCTTCCAACCGGCAGGAGAAGCAGAAAGGCAGTTCAAAGAAGCTCAAACGCCCCAGTAACGTAACAGGTCAGCAGCTGTTCCAGTTGTATCAGACGCGCAAGAACGCAGCGGGTGAATGGGAAGAGATTGAGTTGGCGGAAGGACTGTACGCAGAAGCGGAAGAGGAACAGGAGAACGATTCGACCGGCGGCAAACAAGCCGGCACTGCCGAGATGGGTGTGTGCTGTTTCTCCCAAGACGGGCGAACGATGTATTTCACCTATTCCAAGCCGATTAACGGGCAAGATCTGGGTGCCAAGATTTACCGCAGCGAGCGTTCGAGCGGTGAATGGGGCGAACCGCAGGAAGTGAAGTTGTTTGCGGACAGTTCGATCACCGTCGGTCACCCGGCACTGAATCCGACCGGCGACACGCTTTATTTCGTGAGTGACGCGCCCGGTGGTATGGGTGGAAAAGATATCTGGTGCGCTGAGTTAGACGGTTCCGAATGGGTGAACCCGCAGCCGCTCGGCCCCGGTATCAACACGGCTGCCGATGAGATGTATCCTTATGTGCATGCTGACGGTACGCTCTATTTCTCCAGCAACGGTCATCCGGGTTATGGCGGATTGGATCTGTTCAAAGCGACACGCGACACTACGGTCACCGATTCGGTGGTTTGGGTGCTGTTCAATATGGGCGCACCGTTCAACAGCAACGGAGACGATTTCGGTATCACGTTTGCCGGAGACAGCCAAGACGGTTTCTTCTCTTCCAACCGCGGGGACAAGAAAGGATTCGACAAGATTTATCAGTTCACACTGCCGGAGATGGAATTTCTGGCGGAAGGACTGATCACCGACGAAGCGGGCACACCGCTGTCGGATGCACAACTGCGCATCGTCGGTTCGGACGGCACGAACAGCAAAGTGAATGCACGGCGTGACGGAACGTACAAGATCAAGCTGAAGAAAGATGTGAAGTACGTGATGCTCGTTACTGCACGCGGACACCTGAACGCCAAAGAGCAGTGGAACACACTGGATCTGAAGGACAGCAAGACCTACACTATGAACTTCGTACTCAGCCCCATCAGCCGACCTGTTAAGATGGAGAACATCTTCTATGAGTTCGGACGCTGGGAGTTGACAAGCGCGAGTGAAGAGGAGTTGCTGAAGCTGGTTAAGCTGCTGCAAGACAATCCGAATATCACCATCGAACTTAGTGCGCACACGGATATGAAAGGTACGGATGAGTTCAACATGGAACTGTCGCAGAAACGTGCGCAGAGTTGCTGTAATTTCCTCATCGCCCACGGCATTGAAGCGGAACGGTTGACACCGGTCGGATACGGCAAGAACAAACCCGTGGTAGCGGACAAAGCGCTGAACAAGCAGTATCCGTTCATTCCGGTGGAGCAAGTGCTGGACGAAGCGTTCATCTCTACCCTGCCCGAAGACAAACAGGAGATTTGTAACCAGATCAACCGTCGAACGGAATTCAAAGTCGTAAAAACAACGTATAAACTGTATTAAAATGCAACAATATTTAGATTTATGCAAGCGGGTGCTGGAAGAAGGCACCGAGAAACATGACCGCACAGGAACGGGCACCAAGTCCGTGTTCGGTCACCAGATGCGATTCGATATGTCGCAGGGTTTTCCGCTGCTTACCACCAAGAAACTGCACCTCAAATCCATCATCTATGAGTTGCTGTGGTTCTTGCAAGGCGACACCAACGTCAAGTACCTGCAAGAGCATGGTGTGCGTATCTGGAACGAATGGGCAGACGAGAACGGCGATCTGGGCCCTGTCTATGGGCACCAATGGCGTTCATGGCCTGACTACAACGGCGGTACGATAGACCAGATAGCCAATGTGGTTAAAATGATTAAGGAAAACCCTGACAGCCGGCGTATGTTAGTGAGCGCATGGAATGTGGCGGAAGTGGAGAAAATGGCGCTGCCGCCGTGTCACTGTCTGTTCCAGTTCTACGTGGCAGACGGTAAGTTGTCGCTGCAACTCTATCAGCGCAGTGCGGATATCTTCCTTGGCGTGCCGTTTAACATCGCCAGTTACGCGCTGCTGCTGCAGATGATGGCGCAAGTGACGGGACTGCAATGCGGCGAGTTCGTACACACGCTCGGTGACGCGCATATCTACTTGAACCATCTGGAGCAAGTACAGTTACAGTTGACCCGCGAACCGCGCCCGCTGCCGAAAATGATTATTAACCCCGAGGTGAAGGACTTATTCAGTTTTCAATACGAAGATTTTCAGTTGGAAGGCTATGATCCCCACCCGCATATTGCCGGCATTGTTGCCGTCTAATTTAGGATTTCAAATTGCAAATTTATGATTTCTATCATTGTAGCAATAGCAGAGAACTACGCCATCGGCAAGAAGGGCGATTTGTTGTGCCACATGCCGGCGGACCTGAAGCATTTCAAGGAGATCACGAGCGGCAAGACCGTGCTTATGGGTGAACGGACGTTCTTCTCGCTGCCCAAGCATCCCCTACCCAACCGTCGTAATATCGTGCTGACGGACGTGCCGGGCAAGACGTTTGAAGGCGCGGAAGCCGTTTATAGCATTGATGAAATGATGAAATGTTGTAATGATGAAGAGGCTTTCGTCATCGGCGGCGGCATGGTCTATCGGCAGATGATGCCGCTGGCGGACAAGCTCTATATCACCCATATTCATCACAGTTGGGAAGATGCGGACACATTCTTCCCTGAGATTGATCCTGCGATCTGGGAACAGACCAGCGCGGAGAAACATTACGCGGACGACAAGAACCCGTATGACTACACTTTTTGCACATATAATAGGCGGAGCCGTTAACATCAGCGACCGGCAGGTTGCAGCGGTGCTGGCACTCTTGGACGAGGGTGCCACGATCCCGTTTATTGCGCGGTACCGCAAAGAGAAAACGGGTAGTCTGGACGAGGTGCAGATTGCGGCGATTCAGACGCAGTACACCAAGTTGCAGGAACTCGCCAAACGCAAGGAAACGATTTATGCCAGATTGGACGAATTAGGTAACACGGACGCGGAATTGCACAAGCGCATTGAGGATTGTTGGGATGCGACGGAGTTGGAGGATATCTACTTGCCCTACAAACCGCACCGTAAGACCCGTGCGGACGTAGCGATTGAGAAAGGCTTACTGCCATTGGCGGAAGAGATACTCAAACAACGTCCGATGCGGCTACCGAACGAAGAGGATTTGCAGGGTGCGCGGGATATCATTGCGCAGCGGATAGCCGAGGATGAGAAGAGCCGTAATGCGATTCGTCGGGAGTTCAGTTATACTGCGTTGCTGACCACCAAGGCAGTGAAAACCAAATGCGACACGCCCGAGGCACAGAACTACAAAGATTACTTCGATTTCAAGTGCCCGCTCAAGCATATCCGCAGCCATCAGTTACTGGCTATCCGGCGGGCAGAGAGTGAAGGCTATATTCGTGTGGATATATCGCCCGACACCGAGAAGGCGCTGGATAAGTTGGCTAATCTATGGCTTCGCGCGTCCAACGACACCGCATATCAGGTAGAACTGGCGATGGAAGACAGCTACAAGCGTTTGCTCAAACCGGCTATTGAGACGGAGTTTGCAGCGCTGAGCAAAGAGAAAGCCGACAAAGAGGCGATACAGGTATTTGCCGATAACTTGCGTCAACTATTGTTAG
>JAFPGA010000252.1 GCA_017423085.1 Paludibacteraceae bacterium
CGAAATTTTAACCTCTGTTAGTCGCCGTGTCCAACGTATCTATTTCTACGAATAAGCTAACCATCGGTTACCGGCGAGTCGCCGGAGACAGCCATTCCAACGAGGTTGTTATTCAGTCCGATTTGAACTTTGCTTTGCAGCAAGGCGAGATGGTCTGCATGTTAGGTCCGAACGGATGTGGCAAATCAACACTTTTGAGAACGTTAGCAGGACTGCAACCTGCTTTGAGCGGGGAGTTTACGCATTGTGATTCCAAGTTCATTGCCTTGGTGCTTACCGAACGACTCTCGATGGAAAACACAACGGTGCACGATGTAGTGGCGATGGGACGCTATCCATATACATCGTTCTTGGGCGGGTTGACAGACAAGGACGAGCAGTTTATTGAGCAAGCGTTGGAAGCGGTGGGATTTTCGATAACCGATAACCGCTCCCCGATAACCGTTACGCCCTTCAACGCCCATAGTGACGGCGAGAAGCAGCGAATATTGATTGCAAAGGCCTTGGCGCAGCAGACGCCGATTATCTTGTTAGACGAGCCGACGGCGCATTTGGACTTACCGCATCGTATACTGGTGTTGCGGTTGTTGCGTCAGTTAGCGCAGGAGCAAGGCAAGACGGTGTTGATTTCCACACACGAGTTGGATCTGGCGCTTGCGCTGAGTGACCGTATTATGCTGATGACGCCAAATAAGGGTATTGAATTGGACACAGCGGAGAATCTAAAAAAAGCAGACGCTTTCACGTCTGCCTTCGGGATGGATATTTTCAATCCGTTAGGATAATCTTATTTTACTTTTTGACCCGTTATGGTGAACAACTCATCGTCGCGAAGGATATACACGTTTCCTTGGCGAATGAGTTTCTGCGTATTGTTGGCCGGGTTAACCACTACCTCGGCCTGTACGTCCGTCGTGGTGTTCGATGTATAAACGGCTTGCAGTACAATACCGTCAGCCAGATCGCCCGGTAGCACTTGCCATTTGAGGAACGTGAAACCGTCGATGCGCGGAGCGTGCGGGATGGACCAGTTCTGCGCTTCCATGTAATGGAGCGTGCTATCCTGTTTGAGATAGGTCACTTGCACGGTCTGGTCTTCAAACTGCAGATCTGTTGCTACGCCGATGATGTTGTCGAAATCACACCACACCGATTTGGCACGGTACAGGTCAATGTAATCCATCGGCACATAGAGGATACAAGTGTGCTTGTTCACGTTATACACGGCGCGTTCTGTTATCGTCTGCGGTGTGAAGGCGTAGTTATGAATCTCCTGCAAACCTGAACAACCGTAGAACGCGTCTTGATTGATAGTTGTGACAGTACTTGGGATAATAACTGACTGTAAAGCCGTACAACCCTCTAATACACTGGTCGTGAGCGTTGTGATGCCGGCCGGGAACTCAAAGTGCTTGATGGATGTACAGAACGCGAAGGCGTAGGTGCCGATCGAGCTCACGGATGCCGGGATGGTTACGTCTTTGAGCAGGGAGCAATTGTTGAACGCATACTGACCGATGGTCGTCAGGCTCTCGGGCAATGCAATGTTGGTCAGCTTGTTCATCTTATAGCACAGATAGCCCGGGATGGTCTTCACGCTGTCGCTGAAAACGAAGGACGTGATCTGCGAACTCGTGCTGTAGAACGGTGCATTGTCGTCCGAACCGATGGAGCAGGTCTTAGGCAGCCATGTGACCGAGGTCGTCGGGTTACCCTGGAAAGCCTTGCTGCCAATAGAGGTCACGGTACTCGGGATCGTGATATTCGTCAGTTTGCAGTTGACGAACGCCCTTATGCCGATATTGATGATACCTTCATGCAGGTTCACATTGCGTAGTTTGGAACAGCCGTAGAAAGCATCCGTGCTGATGGTCGTCAGGGTCGCCGGCAATTCGATAGACTCCAGCGAGGAACAGCCTTCAAAGAAACTGACGGGCAGCGTCTTCTGCGTCACCGGCAGGTTGATCGATTTGAGCGACGTACAATTCATAAACGCGTACTGACCGAGCGACGAAACGGAAGGAGGCAGCACAACGGTATCCAGCCTGCTCATGTTCTTACACAGATACGCCGGAATGGTCTGCACGCTGTCACCAAAGGTGAAGGAGGTGATTTGCGAGCTTGTGCTGTAGAACGGTGCATCTTCGCCTGTTCCGATAGAGCACGTAGCGGGCAACCAAACAACGGACTTGGTA
>JAFPGA010000253.1 GCA_017423085.1 Paludibacteraceae bacterium
ACTCAAAGCTAACGGCGAGTACAAAGGCAAGTTCAGCGCCCTCAACCACTTCTTCGGTTATGAAGGTCGTTGCGCAATGCCGTCTAACTTCGATGCGGACTACTGTTACTCGATCGGTGTGAACGCTACCCACCTCATCGCAGCCGGCAAGACCGGATACATGTCCCTCGTTCGCAACCTCACCAAACCCGCTGAGGCTTGGCTCGCAGGCGGTGTGCCCATTACGATGATGATGAACATGGAGAAGCGTAACGGTAAGATGAAACCGGTTATCCAGAAGGCCCTCGTCGATCTCAACGGCGCACCGTTCAAGTACCTTGAGGCACACCGTGCTGCTTGGGCTGATGCCAACACCAGTTACATCTACCCGGGTCCGATCCAGTACTACGGTCCGACCGAGGTATGCGACCAACCGACAAGAACACTGCTCCTTGAGCGTGGCAAATAATGGCTAATGGCGTAAGGCTAAAGGCTAATGCAGAAAAATCGTCCTTTGGGGCGATTTTTTTTGCGTATATCATTTTTTTGTATTACCTTTGCAGCCGCAAAGGTTTGCACTAATCATCAAAGCCAATGGAGATACTAACCGACAGTATTCATAAGATAGCCTACGCTACGGATGCCAGTGTGTATCGTGAGATACCGTACGGTGTTGCCTACCCGGAGAACGAACACGACATCCGTTCGCTCATCGCCGAAGCCCGCCGCCGCAACACGAACCTCATTGCGCGCGCCGGTGGTACATCTATCGCCGGACAAGTGGTGGGAAACGGCATTGTGGCAGACATCAGCCGGCATATGAACCGCATTATCGAGATCAATGCGGCAGATCGTTATGCTGTGGTTGAGCCCGGTGTGGTACGCGATGAATTGAATATAGCCTGTAAGCCTTACGGGTTGTTCTTCAGTCCCGAGACCTCGACCAGCAACCGCTGTTGTATCGGCGGAATGGTCGGCAATAACTCCTGCGGCACGCATTCGCTCATCTACGGCAGCACGCGTCCGCATGTATTGGAGGCAGACGGTATTCTGGCGGATGGCAGTGCGGAGCATTTTGCAGCGTATAGCATCGCCGAACTGGAAGAACGGTTCGGACAAGCATTCTGGACTCGGCAGACAGATGTGCTGATTGAGCGTATCTATTCGCAGTTGATTCAATGGGCGTTGAACGCACAGACGCGGGAGTTGATTGAAAACAGTTATCCCGACAAGGAATTGACGCGGCGCAGCTGCGGGTACGCGATTGATGAAGTGATAGCCGACCTGTGCGACGAGAGCAAGCCTTGGCGCAAACGGACTATTAACCTCTGTCGGCTGATCGCCGGAAGCGAAGGCACTTTAGCATTTCTCACACGCATCAAGGTATCGCTGGATGTGCTGCCACCGAAGGAAGTAATGGTTGTTTGCGCACACTGCGTGACGCTCGATGCAGCGTTTGAAGCGAACCTCATTGCGCTACAACACGGACCGACTGCCGTCGAGTTGATGGATGGCGAGATCATTGCATTAAGCCGTCAGCATTCAGCATTCAGCCCTCAGCATATTCCTTTCATTCAAGGCGATCCGGCAGCACTGCTCATCTCCGAACTGCGGGCAGAGACACGCGAAAACTTGGATGCTCAAGCAGAACAGTTGGAGCAGCATTTGATCCAAAGCGGACTCGTCACCTTATGCACGCGTGCGTACGGGGGCGATGTAAATAAGGTGTGGAACTTACGCAAAGCCGGTTTGGGTATTCTCAACGGCATGAAAGGGGATGCCAAGCCGACGGGAGTGATTGAAGACACTGCCGTAGCCCCCAGCCGAATGCCGGCATACATGCGCGATTTTCGCGAGATGCTGTCCCGCCTCGGCACGTCGTGCGTGTTCTACGGACACATCAGCACGGGCGAGTTGCACTTACGTCCTATTCTCAACCTCAAGACCGAAGAAGGCAAACAGTTGTTCCGCCGCATTGCGCACGAGACCACCCTACTCGTTCGCAAGCACCGCGGCACAATCAGCGGCGAGCACGGCGACGGGCGTCTGCGAGGTGAGTTCATTCCGCTTCAATACGGGCAAGAAGCGTATGAACTGATGCGGCAAGTCAAATACTGCTGGGATGCAGAGAATCTGTTCAACCCGCACAAGATAGTCGATACACCGCGCATGGACGAGT
>JAFPGA010000254.1 GCA_017423085.1 Paludibacteraceae bacterium
AACTAAATAACCGAACAAAAACGTAGGTTAGTCCGGTTTTATTTCGTAACTTTGTACTCGCAATTGAGATGCGAGTACACTGCGGGCTGCGGCTCAGCATAGCTCGAGCGAGCTCGGCTCTGCATTCGCCTTGCACCGCAGTTGCAACGTGAAAGATGAAGGAAGTGGAATTGAGCGAAGAACCCGTCAGCGCGCAACGATTCAGACCTCAGCCCTCCGACTTCAGACGTCACACGCGAGACAAATTAACTTTAGTAATTAACTAACAAATTTATTAACATTTTAAACACACAAAATTATGGCAGTAAGAAAGATTGCAATGGTCGTGAATTTGCGACAGAACAAGAATGAGGCAGCCGAGCATTTCGGCAAGTGGTATCCCGAGGTTGACACGAAGACGCCCCTGGATCTGAAGGGCTTCTGCGCCCACATGACGGAGCACGGCAAGCTGGCCGACTATCAGATGGTAGTGCTGGTGGTGCAGCAGGTCGTCGAGTGTATGAAGGAACTGGTGTTGCAGGGTCAGCCCGTCAAGCTGGAGGGCTTGGGCACGTTCGGCCCCTCGCTGGAGAGCAAGAAGGGCGGTGCCAACTCGGTGCAGGCGGCTATGGACGCCGGTCTGGACTCACTCATCGAGGGCGTTCACATGAACTTCACCCCCGAGAACACCAAGGGCGAGAAGCTGACCTCGCGAGCCCTGAAGGACGAGTGCGTGTTCGATGCGGGCTACGTCGTCGAGAGCGTCAAGCAGACCGTCGACGGCAAGGTGAAGCGTTACCAGAACAAGACCCCGATTTCGTTCATCCTCTCCCCCGCGAACGGAACCACGAACGGTGGCGGAACCACGGGTAACGGAGGCAACTCCGGTAGCGGTTCGAACAGCGGTTCGCAGAGCGGTAGCGGTTCGCAGAGCGGTAGCGGTTCTCAGACTCCATCCGTAGCTTCGCCCAGCATCAACGGTAACACGTCGTTTGCTGAGTCTACTCAGGTAAGCATGAGCGGTCCTGACGGCGCAGAGATCCACTACACCACCGACGGCAGCACGCCTACGGCTGAGAGCACTCTGTACAGTGAGGCATTCACTCTGACGGAAAACACTACCGTGAAGGCTATCGCCATCAAGGACGGTGAATCGAGTGAGGTTGCAACCAAGTACTTCTACAAGAGCGGTAACCCCGGTGGAGGTATGGACCAGAACTAGCGTTCCTACTTGCAGGTTCGATATTCGGCCTCGACTATTACGTTGATAAACTCAAAACGTTAGTCAAAAAATAACCTTGCGCGCTTAAAAGCGCAGAAAATTAAGCACAAATCCACGTCATTTTGCATGGCGTGGATTTGCTTTTTTATATCTCGTCTCTGGGAATATCCCTAAATAAAGGCATTCCGAAGAATCGGTCATTTTGGTCACTCGGTCATTTCAGGGCGTTTTGCCAGCGCAAAGAAAATAAAAGTGTTGCGCATCCATGAGAAGGTTGGTGAAGCATGCAGACTGATTTTCTGGATGGATTGAAGACCGCCGTATTCGACTTCCACTCTGCGGGGGTTATGCCACCTAACAAGAAAAGCCCGCAGACATGCGGGCTTTCGTGTATTAATTTTTCTTTTTTGTCTTACTTCAGACCCATGAT